>JAPLGJ010000069.1 GCA_026390215.1 Caldisericota bacterium | reverse complement strand
GTGGAACATCGTGGCGCTGGCGCTGGAGGAGACGGGCGACTACCGTGTCATTCGGAAGCTCCAGCCGGTGGAGCGGTATGCCGAGCCCGACGGCGAGCCGACGCAGTTGGGCCTGATCCTCGACACAGAGACGACAGGTCTCGACGTGCAGGCAGATGAGGTCATCGAGCTGGGCATGGTCCTGTTCGAGTACGCTCCCCTGACCGGGATCGTGTACCGTGTCGTCGACACCTTCGACGAACTGAGGGACCCGGGCCGGCACATCCCCGCCGAGATCACGTCCATGACGCACATCACGGACGATATGGTGAGCGGGCGCGCGATCGACGTAGCCGCAGTCGAGGCATTCGTCGCCCGGGCTACCGTGATCATCGCGCACAACGCGGCATTCGACCGCCCGTTCGTGGAGAAGCAGTGGAGCGTGTTCGCAACCAAGCCCTGGGGGTGTTCCATGACGCAGGTGCACTGGCGTGACGAGGGTGTCGCGACCCAGAAGCAGGAGCTTATCGCTCTCTGCCTGGGGTTCTTCTACGATGCGCATCGTGCCGAGAATGACTGCCGCGCCCTCCTCCATATCCTGGCAAGCGCCCTGCCCACATCCGGCCAGCCGGCCCTGAAGCCGCTGCTTGGCCACGCCATGGCCGATGACGCCAACATCTGGGCCATCGGAGCTCCCTTCGATGCCAAGGACGTCCTCAAGGCGCGTGGGTATCGCTGGAGCGCAGGCGCAGGAGGCGACCCCAAGGCTTGGCACGTCACAGTCATGGCCGACGAGCTCGATGCCGAGATGGCGTTTCTGGAAAGCATCTACGGCAGTGACGATATCCACAAGGTTCAGGTGGAACGGATGTCGCCGCTCAACCGCTTCTCGGCCCGGACGTGAGCATGGAACGGCTTGTCTTCGACGTCGAGACGGTTGGGGTCCCGTGGAAATCCCTGGACCCGGGCATTCAGGAATCGCTGCTGCGCTCTGCCAGGAGTGACGAGGAACGGCAGGATGTCCAGGAGTCGCTGAGCCTGTTCCCTGTCACGGCGCAGATCGTGTGTGTCGCCCTGTACTCGCCGGAGCAGGACCACGCCGCGGTGTTCTTCCAGGCGCCGCAGGGGGGTGCCTCGCAGGTGCGCGAGGAGAAGGCGGTGTTCGTTCCCTGCACAGAGAAGGAGCTGCTCGTTCACTTCTGGGAAGCCGCCGGCAGGGCGAAGCAGGTCATCACCTTCAACGGGCGCGGGTTCGACTGCCCCTTCCTCCTGGTGCGATCAGCGGCCAATCGCGTCCGGCCGACCGTCGACCTCATGCCCAATCGCTACAGCAACCAGCACGTGGACCTCATGGACCAGTTCACTTGGTTTGGAGCGGTTCGGCGTCGATTCTCCCTGGACGCATGGTGCAGCGCGCTCGGTGTGGAGCAGCCAAAGCGCGAGGTGCACGGGAGTGACGTCGTCGCCTTGTACGCGGCGGGCGAGTACATGACCATTGCCCGTTACTGCCTGGGCGATGCCATGGCGACCGCGCAGCTGTTCGACCTGTGGAGCAAGTACATGCGGTATCCCATCCAGGAGCAGACGGCGAGATAGCACAACGCCCCTTGTACTGACCAGGCATTTTCTCGTCCTCGCGGCCGTCGTTACCGCGTTCGTCGTGACGCAGGAGCCGCTGGCTCGTGTCGAAGTGATGGATTTCGCACAGGAACAGCAGGACATCGGCAGTCTCTACGGACTGTGGACCGACGAGCAGAAGGCGCTCAAGACCATGCCTCTCATCGACTACATCGTCGCGGTGACCGCCGGGAAGACGACCGCTGCCATCGGTCCCACTTGGGAGGCGTTTGCCCACGACGTGTTGCTCACCGATGAGGGGAAACCTCCGGACCGGACATGGCAGAGGCGCGTGGGCGAATGGAGCGGCGTGTACGTGCGTCAGAAGGACCTACCTTCACCAGAGCTGCTGACGGGACTCCCGGACGGGGAAGAGCGCTACGCGGCCCTGCCCGACGGGACGTGGTTGAAGTCCGTCGCCGTTCGCCTCAGCAGCAGCGACTTCACGCTGGGCGCGGGTCTGCATGGCCCCCCGCATGCGCTCGTGTATCCGCTGCGGGGACTGTTCTTCCCTCTCCTGGGACTCGCCTTGCTGGTGTACGTTCTTCTGCCGTGGCCGCGCAGGGGTGAGGACGTCATTGCCTACGACCGGTGGCGCGTGGTCCTTGGTGATGCTATGGGTCTTCTCCTCACGGTCGTGTTTGTCACGATGCCCTTTCTGATCACCAGCAACTCGGTTCTAGCCGTCACGGAATACTGGGGGCTGACCTTGGTGTTCTGTCTCATCGGGCTCCTCGGATTGTGGGCCGTGCAGGTCGGCATCAGCGCTGGAGGACTGCAGATGATGATCCTGAGGGACCGTCTGGTGCGGGTGACGGCCTGGCGGCACGAGGAGTTCTCCTACATGGACATGGCGCTGGTCCAGCCTGCTCTGCAGTTTCCGCCGAAGTGGCTCATCACAGCATCATGGCTTGCAGCGCTGTCGGGTCGCCGCGGTTCGGGCGCCGCCCTGCTGGGCGCGCAGTCGGAGACGCGCGGCTTCCGCATTACCATGAAGGACGGGCGCCTGGTTCACATCTGGCTGACAGATCAGATGGGTTCTGTTACCATCCGTGGCGCCCAAACCCTGCCCGGGGCTCTGGCTGCGGCGGGCGTCCCGATGAGTACGGAGAGCGTCACGGTCCGCGGGATGAGCGTCGGGTAGTACGCTTCTAGTTCTGTCCCTGTGCCGCCTTGATGACGTCCGCCAGGACGCCTGAGGCGGTAAGGATGGGACCGCCGCCAATGCCGCGGACGATGATAGGGAGGTCGCCGAACCGGGCCGCGCTGAACAGGAACAGGTTCTCAGAGGGTTCCAGGGTACCCCAGATGGATGCCTGCGGGAAGTTGCGGAGTCCGAGAGTGACAGCTCCATCAGTCGAGGCCGATCCGACGTAGTAGGTGACCATTCCCGTCTGGCGGGCAGCTGTCAGCCGGTCCGCAAGGCGTGCCATGCCGTCGCCCCGGAATGCCGCGAAGTCGGGGTAGTCCCGGTCGAGGAGGGGCTCCTGGCTGACGTCGCCGATACTGGTGGAAAGCCCCATGGTCTTGGCCAGGATGACGATCTTGCGCAGGGCGTCACGGCCAGCAAGGTCTGTCAGGGGATTGGGTTCGGCAAATCCTCTCCGCACGGCCTCTACAATGGCTTCCTCCAGTGGGAGTCCGCGGTTGAAGCTCCCCAGGATGCACGACAGCGAACTGCTGGGCAGAGCCACGATGCGTTGAATAGTATCGCCGGTCGTCATGAGGTCGACCAGTGTGCTGATGACAGGGAGGGACGCGCCGACGGTGCATTCATACCGGAACGGCGTGTGAGCGTGGCGGCTTGCTGCGCGTGCCTGCTCGAACCACCCGGATGTCTCCGCGAGGGGGATCTTGTTTGCCGTGACGACCGGGATGCCCATCGCCAGCGCTTCCAGCAGCAGAGGTCCTGTCTCGGCTGTGGCCGTGACGTCGACCAGGGCATACCGCGTCGTGTCCGGAAGCCCGAAGCGGTCGAAGACGGGGTCCAGGACGTCGAGGGTCAACCCGGGCGCGCGTGGCGTCCATTCGTCGAAGGATGCTCCCCTGTCGGCTGCCCGCAGTGCCAGATCGTCACCCTGGGCGACACTACTGCTGCGCACGACAGCGGCGTACTCCAGGTGGACGCCAGTCTCGCACGCGATGCGTTCCCGGTTTTCGACCACCAGGTGGACCAGTGGTCCCCCGACCTTGCCGTATCCCAACTGGATGATATGTGTTACCGGTGTCGTCTTCACTGCAGCTTCTCCTCGATGATGCTGGCAATCGTCTCTGGATCCGAGGGTACGTGGCGCGGTTCGTTGGCACAGGCGTCTAGCGATGCAGCCCCCGGGATACCCAGTCCGGCCGTCTGTCCTGTCGCCAGCGCGATGGTCGTGTCGGGGTCCTTGAGCAGGTTGCCGGTGATGATCAGCAGGGCGCT
Organism: Caldisericota bacterium; assembly: GCA_026390215.1. Taxonomy (GTDB): domain Bacteria; phylum Caldisericota; class Caldisericia; order Cryosericales; family Cryosericaceae; genus Cryosericum. The sequence goes on along the minus strand of JAPLGJ010000069.1, from coordinate 2,008 downwards.
CTCACCGGGCAGCACGACGCGCTCGCGCATCAACCTGCGCAAGCCGGCCAGCGTGGCGGCCGATGCCGGTTCACACCCGATGCCTTGCCAATCAAGGTCATGTTTTGCCAGCAGGATCTCGGCATCGGTGACACTGGTCACGACCCCGTCCGTGAACCGGATGGCACGTACAGCCTTGTCGTAGTTGACCGGGTTGCCGATACGGATGGCGGTCGCTATGGTCTCCGGCTCCATGGGCTGGAAGTGGCGGAAGTCGTCCTGCGCAGAACGCGCGAACGGGGACGCGCCCGCAGCCTGGACGACCGCAAGGCGCGGCACGCGGTCGATGAGGCCCAGTGCCTTCATCTCGATGAGCGCCTTGCCGAATGAGCTGGTGTTGCCCAGATTCCCTCCCGGAACGACGATCCAGTCCGGCAGCGTCCGCCCCAGCTGGAAGAAGCTGTCAAGGATGATGGTCTTCTGTCCCTCCAGGCGGAACGGGTTCAATGAGTTGACCAGGGTCAGGTTGTGCGTTGCGGCCATCTGCTCCACTGTGTGCATGGCATCGTCGAAGCTGCCGTCGATCTGCAGGGTGTGGGCGCCGTATGCGAGCGCCTGTGCCAGTTTGCCTTGCGCGATCTTCCCCTCGGGGATGAGGACGAAGACGGGGAGGTGGGCGCGGGCGCCGTAGGCCGCCAGGGAGGCGGATGTGTTGCCGGTGGAAGCACAGATGAGGGCGCGGGCCCCCTGGTGCCTGGCCCAGCTCACGGCGACGGTCATGCCCCGGTCCTTGAAGGAGCCGGTAGGGTTCTCTCCTTCATGCTTGGCCCAGAGGGCGGACAGGCCGAGCGGGGAGGGGTCCAGTTCATAGAGGTTGGTCCTGCCTTCGGGGAACGTGACGACGTCCCCGGGGGGAAGGTCGAGCACGAGTTCGCGGTAGCGCCAGACGCCCGAGAGGTCCTGCGGAAGGCGAGAGGAGAGACGTGTCTCGAACGTAGCGGCGAGAGCAGCAGGAGACTGAGCGCCGTCCATGTCAAGCTGAACGTCGAGCAGCCCTCCGCAATCACATCGGAGCCGCTGCTCTTCGAGGGGATAGGTGGATCCACACGTCACGCACATCAATTGTCTGTCCATAGGCACACCTCCACTCCAGTATGCCGCAGAACGGCCCGGTGACAACTGCTGTAACATTTTGGAACCGTCCCGAAATGTTACAGCTTGTCGAGCTCCTCCTTAGTGAGGCGGTTGTGACGGATGAGGCGCCCGGTGGTGGCAAAGACGACGTCCTCGGCGATATTGGTTGCCAAGTCGGCGACGCGCTCGAGGTTGCCGCTGACGAACAGGATCTGGAGCGACCGGTCGATCGTGGTGGGGTCGGCCATCATGTAGGTAAGGAGTTCTCTGAAGATCTGGTTGCCCAGCTGGTCGACGATGTCATCGCGTTCCACGACGTCGATGGCCAGGCGGGTATTCTGAGTCGAGAACGCAGTCATCGCGTCGGCCAGCATCTTGCGTGCTTCTTCGCTCATGCGGGGCAGGTCGATATAGGGCTTGATGTCGGGCCGCGCGATGAGATATTGCGCGCTCTCGGCGATATTGACCCCATGGTCCGCCAGGCGCTCGAGGTCTGTGCCGATCTTGGCGTACATGTAGACGCTGCGCAGGGTCCGCGCCTCAGGCTGGTACAGCGCGATGAAGTTGATGGTCTCGCGTTCGATGGCGTGGTCGAACTCATTTGCCATGGGCTCGTCGACGTCGATGACCTCCCTAGCAAGAGCTTCGTCCTTGGTCACGATAGCCCTCGTGCCTTTTTCGACCATGGAACTGGCCAGAGCGCTGAAGGCGAATAACTTGTCTTTGATTTCCTGAAGCTTCTCTTCGTGCATGGTCTGCTCCTTTCCTGTCATCCGTACTTGCCGGACAGGTAGTCTTCGGTTCGCTTGTCCTGTGGGCCGACGAAGACGCGCTACGTCTCGCCAACCTCCACCAGTTCGCCCAGCATGAAGAAGGCGACGTAGTCCGAGATGCG
>JAPLGJ010000188.1 GCA_026390215.1 Caldisericota bacterium | reverse complement strand
TTCAAGCAGCAGGTTGATCGCGTAGTTGATATGCCCTTCGGCAAGCAAATCGGATGGGTGCCGGTCGTCTGTCGCCAGCATGATGCGGTGCATGTTCTCTTTGGTCAGCAGTGGGATCAGGGCTTTCACGTCCCGTGTCACCGATCCCTCGCGCATCATGATCCACATTCCGCGGGCCAGCTTTTCGCGGGCTTCATCTGCCGTCGTGCACTCGTGGTCGGTCGAGATGCCTGCGCCGATGTATGCCTCCAGGTCTCGTCCAGTGATGAAGGGCGCGTGCCCGTCGATCAGCTGTCCGTCGAAGGCGGCCAGCTTGTTCATGAACTCCGCAAGACCCAGGACTCGCGGGTTGTGGCTCAGCTCCGACAGACGGTCAGCGTCGAGCGTCTCGCTGTTGGTTTCGAGATGTGTCGCCGGGACACAGGAGGGGAGCATGAAGTAGAAATCCAGCGGAGAGTTGCGCGTGGCCTCGAGCATGAACCGGATGCCGCGCGCTCCAGCGACGTTGGCGATCTCATGCGGGTCCGCGATCACTGCGCCGGTGCCACATGCAAGCGCTACCTTGGCGAATTCGCCGGGGACGACCATGGTACTCTCGATATGCATGTGGCCGTCGATAAAGCTGGGCGCAGCATAGGCGCCTCTGCCGTCGACGACCGTCATGCCGTCATATCGCCCGATTCCTGCGATCTGGCTGCCCGATACTGCAATGTCGACATCGTCCTCGATGTGCCCGTCAAAGACGTTCACCAGGTGGATGTTCCTGATGACCACGTCTGCTGGTGTGCGGCCGGCTGCGACGTCGATCAGCCGTGCGATGCGTTCCTGGACTGTCTGAGTTTTGTGATTCATGCGTCTTGCCTCACGCCTTTTCCAGAATGCGGACCAGCTCAGCGTTTGCCTGTTCGACAAGAGCCTCCTCGTCACATCCGATGACCCGGCCATCACGGTAGACGATTCTTCCATCGATGATCGTACACGCTATGTTGTTTGTGGACGCCTCGTAGACCAGTCGACAGTATACGTTCGTGTGAGCTCCCGGCTGAGCGAACATGTCCCGTCCAAGGTCCACGAGCACCATGTCGGCTCGCTTGCCCGGTTCCAGTGTTCCCAGTTCTTCCTCCATGTCGAGCGCTCTTGCGGCATCCACAGTCACCATGGAAAGGACCTGTTCGGGAGTCATCGTCTGTGGGCCGTATTGCGGCCTGAACGCTGTCGCCAGAACGGCGAGCTCGCGTACAGCATCCATTCTCCCACCATACACGGGACTGTCGAACCCGGGAAGGACCGGCGTTCCCTTGCGGACAAATTCGGGGAGGCGGGACAGGGGGCGGCCGAGTTTCAGGTCGGCTGTCACGTTGATGACAACGCGCGCGCCGGCCTTGCGGATGACGTTCTGTTCCAGCTCTGAGGCAAACGATGGGTTGACCAGGAACGTGTTCTCTCCCAGGACTCCCAGGGTCTCGAGAGAAGCCAGCTCCTGAGGGCCGCTTTCGCGGCGCATGCGCTCGATCTGGCTCTTGTCCGTTGTCAGGACGATCTTGAGGGGATACCCACCTGCATCGGCGAATGCCTTGGCCTGTGTCAGGCACTCATCGGTACAGAAGAGGGGGTTTGTGGTGCTCACCCCATATCGCAGCAGACCACCCTGGCCGCTCGATGCAATGTCGTGGGCCAGCGCCTGCCCGTCGGACATCTGTTCGCGGAGCGACATGCGGAGAGTCTCAGGCCAATCCAGCGTGCGGTCGGCCAGAAGGCGTCCGCCGATGAGCCTGAACCCGAGCGTTCGGGCTGCCTGGAAGATCTGATCCGTGTGGCGCATCGAGCCGCCTTCGAAGAGCGTCGTGACGCCGCTGCGAATCGCCTGGCAGATGCCGAGTTCAGCCGAGCAGCGAACCTGTTCGGGAGAAAGGCCTCCAACAAGCCTGAGAGCAGTCCTCTCGCGTTCAGCATCGTCCAGGATCTGGTCGGTCTGACCACGCAAGAGGCTCAAACCGAGACGAGCATGGCCAAAGATCAGACCAGGCAGAACAATCATGCCTGAAGCGTCGATCGTGACGTCAGGGCGTTCGCCGCGGCCGATGGCAGTGTCGATGCGCTTGATACGTCCGTCAGCGACGAGCAGGTCAGCCTTGAGGGGCTGACGGTCGCCACCCATGGTCAGCAATGTTCCGTTCTTGATGAGCAGCTTGTTCATAGTAGTTGTGCTGCTCATTGTACCCTGCGTGCAACTCTTTGTCAAAGCGCGGATGCCTGTGCGAAACCATGTATAATGTCATGAACGAGGAGGTACCGTGAGTCAGACAGTCATGATAGAAGCATTGGGGAAGGGGACCCTTGCCCGGACTCAGGCGCTCGACAATGTGTTTCGCTGGATGGAGCCTCAGGGGCTCGATGGCAAGAGAGTCCTTGTGTTGCTTGGTGATATCCCTGTGCGGCTGGACCTGGTGGAGCGGACGGTACGGACGCTGTCCGAAGCCGCCCGGGTCGACCTTGCGGCAACGTCCCTGGCGGGCTATGATGAGGCATATCGGAGTGCCTTGACACGCGTGCTGGGCGAACGTGGCGACCTGATCGAGATGATTTCCGGGGAGTACGAGTCACTGACGGTGCCCACGAGGTACTATGCACGCCAGCTGCACAAGATGGAGACCCCCGAGCGTCGGTACATCAAGCAGGCATTCGTGTCA
>JAPLGJ010000151.1 GCA_026390215.1 Caldisericota bacterium | reverse complement strand
TGTTGTTCGTCAGAAGGCTCTTTTCAAGGCTGTCGTCGCCCAGACATCCTCGCTTCGGAACGTCTGGAAATTGCCGCCGGTTGTCCGTGCCGTCGAGAACGCCGTTGTGACCGACATCCTCCCCAATGACATGCTTCGCATTGCCCTGGCTTTCAAGAATGCGGGCGACAAGGAAGTAACCACCGTCCCCTTCCCCGGAGTGCCAGGGGATGCCGAGGGAACGTCGTACATCATCCCGGATCTGGATGTCTTGCGATCGAAGATCGCTCCTCTGTTCAGTACGGCAGTCCCGTCCGACCAGGAGCCCTGACGAACGGAGTCTCTGCCTGTCGTTGGCCACGACCGCCCAACGGTGCTTCATGAGCGTCATTGCCGTCGTCATCACCTTGGACCGCCCCGAAACGGCATCGTGCTGTTTGTCGTCGATCCTGCAGGGCTCCCGACGACCCGACCGGGTCGTCGTCGTCGACAATGGATCCACCATCCCGTACGCGCCTCCCGAGGAATACCGACGCGACGTCGACGTCGTTCGCCTGGAACACAACAGCGGACCGGCTGGAGGTGCGGCCATCGGCCAGCAGAAGGCACTCGAGCTCAAAGCCGACTGGGTATGGATGCTCGACGACGATGCCATCGTCGATCGAGACGCTCTGGAGCGTCTTCTGCAAGGCGCCGACACGCATGGCGCGCGAACGTACTTCCGCTCTGTCTGCTACAATATGCCACAGCCGGAACTCCCGTTCTATAACTCGTTCACGTACAGTCGCCGGACTGGGGTGCTCAGACCGGTGCCCCGGGAGCGCTATGTGGAACCTGAATTTGCCTTTGATGCCTGCGCCATGGCAGGCCTGTTCATTCCGTCTTCCCTGCTCCTTGAAGCGGGTCTCTTCGACGCGTCGCTGTATGGCTGGTATGACGATACAGAATTCACGCTGAGAGCAACGCTGGCCGGTTTTCGCGGGTACGCCATCCCTGCGAGCCGGTTGCTGCACCCTTCGGCCAACCGCAGAACGATGCGGTTTCTCGGAAGGTCTCTTGCCGTCCTCGTCGACCAGCCGGTGCGCTTGTACTATGGAACGCGGAACTGCATTCTTACACAGCGCCGACTGCTTGCACGGGGCCGTTTTCTGGCATTGTTCCTTCCTCTCTTCGCAGTTCGGCGTTTCATTTCCATTGTGCTTCTCTACAATAGTCGTCGTGCGTTTCTGCACTACTTCGTCAGGGGTGTCTCGGACGGCCTCCAGGGCCGAACGGGCGAGCTCACACAAGGGGGTCGTACCACATGAAGAACAGAGGGGTAGTTGGAATCGTTCTTGCGATCGTCATCATCGTGGGTGTCGCTGCAGCCTACATCCTGACGCGTCCCTCCACCGGGACGACAGGCCTCAGCGGCAAACACATCGAGGCCACGTTCCTCGCCTATGGAATCAGGCCGGAGACGGCCGCAGAGATCAAGGTGGGCACCACCATCTATGATGAGACAGGCAAGACGTGCTTCACGATCACAGGCGTCGCACCGTCGTCAGCTCAGATGGACGCGATTGACAGCAAAGGGGAGCTGCGTGTCGTCGGGCACCCTGTTCTCAGGGACGTCGTGATAACGGCCCAGTCCGTCGACGCGAAGGTCGCCTGGGCATATATGTATGGTCGCGACAAGATTCTCGGCGGCGCGAACGTCGCCATCTATGGGGACACCTGGAAGGTCTGGACGCGTATCCTGACGGTGCACGATCTCCCATAGGGACCGGATGAACCTCAACTCCACCAGGAGGCGTTTGGCAGCGAGGGTATTTCTCCTGCTGGTCGCCTACTACCCTCTTTTCAACTGGGCGGTTCGGAAGGCCAATCTGCCCCTTGCCAACCTGTGGGAAGAGATCATGCTCCTGGTCTTCCTTGCCTTCGCCGTCGCGACGAGCTGGCGGAAGATTGGGCGTCTCGTGGCTTCGCCCGTCGTTCTCATGGCCCTCCTGTTTGCTGTTGCAACGCTACTGAGCTATGCGGCGAACACCTACTATCTTGGCGCCTACATCCACGAAGCTCGCCTGGCGTTTGAACCATTCATGGCCTTTGTCATCCTGTGGCTCCTCATCGACGGGGATGCGGGCGGTCTGCTCCGCGAGACCGTTCCACACCTTGTGGCGAGTGCCACTGTCATAGCGTTCATCGGGGTCTGCCAGTATGTCCAGAAGGTCCCGGTACCCGCTCAGTGGCTCGACAAAGACACAGAGAGCGGGATCATCAGTACTCGCGCGTTTTCACTGTTCGGCAGCCCCAATGTTCTCGCCGCCTACCTCGAGACCATCATCCCGCTGGGCGTGTACGTGGCCGTCGTGCGGACAAGGTGGTACGAACGAGCGATTGCGGTGGTATGTGTCCTGGTGATGGGCAGCGGATTTCTCCTCACGCTCACGCGAGCTGCCTGGTTGTCGGCTGCGGGGTCCTTCTTCGTCGGGCTCCTCATCATGGATCCGGCACTTGCAGGGATATTTGCCGCCGCAGGCGCCGGTATCCTCATCGCCGTCCCGACATTCAGGCTCCGTATGGCCAATCTCCTCAGTTCAACCTATGTCGACAAGAGCAACAACCTCGGTCGCCTGTTTCGCTGGAGGCAGGCCTTTGTGAATCTCGCCGATCATCCTCTTCTTGGAAGCGGTCTCGGCACGTTTGGGGGCTCCGCCGCACAGAAGTATGGCTACTTCACGGGCATCTCCATGGATTCCGTGTGGATTCGCGTCCTTACTGAGACGGGCGTCATCGGCTTCGCTTTGTACGTCTCATGGTTGGCAGGCGCCTTCGCCTGCCTCGCCACACGCTTTTTCCGCTCGAAGGACAAGCTCTGGCTGTTCGCGTCGGTGGGTCTTCTTGCGCTTCTGGTCAACCTGTTTACCGACAATCTTCTCAACTCGTGGGCAATAGCGCTCCTCATGTGGAGTCTCTTCGCGCTCGGCGCCGTTCCCGAGGAAGACAAATGAAGGCACTTGTCCTCAGCACCAATAACTATCGCTCGTTCCCCAGCCGAAAGCAGCGCTTTGCTCGCCGACTGGCCGAACGAGGCTACGATGTGCTCTACGTCGAGGCCCCAGTGACCTGGCTGGCAGCAGCCCGCCCGCAGCAGTGGCGGAAGCTGAGTGCCTGGCGGTCCGGCACGCATGAGCAGGGAGACCACGTGTGGACAGCATCGCCCACGCCGTGGCTTCCGTACTTCAAGAAGTACGAGCGGGTGGCAGACCGCGACTCGGTTACGTACTACCGCTACCTGCAGAGTCTCGCGGGCGACTGGACTGAGGGTGTCGGCATCGTCCTGACGTACCTTCCATTCGTCCCGAGAGCTCTTGACCTGCTTGGCGCTCCTGTCGTCTACGACTGCGTCGACGACCACAGCGCCTATCCTGGACTTCTTCTCAAGGCTACTGTCGACCACCTCGAGGCTCGGACTGCCGACATTGCGTCTGCCGTAATCGCGACCAATGAAATCATCGCCGCGAAGTTTTCAGCGCACGAGGACAAGCTCAGCCTCATCCAGAACGGCGTAGATCACGAGCTGTTCGCCGCACCCGCCATGAGGTGGCTTGACGCATTGACCACTCTGCCGAGGCAGCACCGGTTCCTGTACGTCGGCGCGATGCGCGAATGGTTCGACGTACAGGCACTTGGCGCCGTGGCTGCCGCGTATCCAGACTGCAAGATCGATTGCTTCGGCGAGCTTCTGCCGGTTGTCCGTGATGCTTTGGCTGTCCGCGCCAACATCGTCTTCAGGGGAACGGTCTCCCAGGCTCTCATCGCACAGGAAGCTCCCCGCTATGACGTCGCACTCATCCCCTTCCGTGAATCGCCGCTGACTCTGGGCGTCGACCCGCTGAAGTTCTATGAATATGTTGCGGCCGGACTGCCTGTGGTCTCGTCGACGATCCACGCTCTTGGGGCGTTCGGCCAAGACACGGTGCGACTTGCGTCCACCCCCCAGGGGTTTGTCGCTGCAGTGCAAGACACTATCGATGGAGATTCACTCGAATTGCGCCGCTACCGGGTGCAGTCGTCCCGACGTTTTGACTGGTCGTTCCGCATCGCGGAATTCGACCGCATACTCGACGCGTTGACACCCGGCGAGTCCTGAATATGGAGGAGAAAATGGAAAAGAAGCTTGCAATTGTCGGTCTTGGCTATGTTGGCCTGCCTCTTGCGCTCACCTATGCACTGGACGGATTCCAGGTCTCCGGGGTCGATATCGACCCGCGTCGCATCGCGTCGATCAAGGCATCTTCGCTCAGTATGCGTGAGGACTTCGACGGCGTACCGGTCAATGACGTCCTCCGCAGGTGTCTTTCAGACGGCAGCTTGAACGTCACCAGCAGATTCGACGAACTCCCGGAGGACATGGCGACCTTCATTATCACAGTTGGCATCCCTATCGACCACGCGTGGGCCCTGGACATGAGCATGCTCACCGGCGCCTGTACGGAGCTCGGCAAGCTGCTCAAGAAAGGGGATCTGGTCATCTGCCGATCCACCGTGCCTGTCGGCACGACTCGCGGCCTCGTGCTCTCGACGTTGGAACGCGAAAGCGGGCTCGTGGCAGGCATGGACTTCGATCTCGCGTATTCGTCGGAGCGGATAGCTGAAGGGCACGCCTATGATGAGTTCCGCAACATGCCGCTGGTCGTCGGGGGCATCAACGGAAGGAGCCTCGACCGTGCGACCCAGGTGCTGGGGGCGGTTAACCGTGAACCTGTCTTCAAAGCGTCGTCCATGGAACTTGTCGAAGCCGCAAAGATGTTCGAGAATGCCCAGCGGGACGTCAACATTGCCGTCGCCGACCAGCTGACGCGCTTCGCGAATCGCTTCGGCATTCCCACCTGGGAGCTGGTTGAGGCCTGCAATACCCACTCCAGGGTCAAGATTCTCATGCCTGGCATTGGCGTCGGGGGGCACTGCATCCCCTATGCCTCGCCCTATCTGTTCGGTTCGCTCTCAACCCAGGACGAATGCGGCGACTTGCTGCCGACCTTCGTCTCGGCCCGTCAGGCGAACGCCGCTCAGCCTGGCTACATTGCCGGGCGTATGGCCAGCAGGATGGGCGGACTCGCAGGCAAACATGTTCTGTTCGTCGG
>JAPLGJ010000071.1 GCA_026390215.1 Caldisericota bacterium | reverse complement strand
GGCGAAGGCAGGGTAGCAGTGGAACAGGAACATGGCGGTCGACACGGGCAGCAGCCGGACGGCGGTGAAGTACAGCAATGTCGGCCCGGTGACGAACACGGCCGAGAAGCCCAGGAGGACGCCCGCCTCATGCCAGTTGCGGGGGAACAGCAGGCGCCAGTTCAGGAGCCCGATGATTGCGACCAGGATGATGCTGGCGAGAAGGTACCGCTCCTTGAGGAGTTGCACAGGGCTTAGGTTGTACCGGTACGCGAACTTGGCGAGGACTGAGACGCCGCTGTAGATGACGGCCGACGCGAGGGCGACCAGGAACCCTCCTTTTCGAACCTGAGGCTGACTCATGGATGTTACTCCTTTCGAATCGTACTACGTGTCATCATAGTACGTGGGGAGCCGAGCGCAAGGATGTGGGGCAGGGCGCAGGGGTCACATCATCTCATCGAAGGTATATCTAACGTGGGGCACGCGGTGCAGGGAGCTAGAGAGGCTCACGGTGTCGCGGGCTATGGCGTTCCTGCTATCTGGATGCTATTCCGGCTCTCGTAGAGTCTCAGGAAGAGGACGCCACCCAGGATGAGGAGACTGCCGGCGATCTGGATGCCGTTCAGGCGTTCTCGCAGCACGAGGTAGGCGATTGCTGCGGTGAATGTCGGCTCGAGGGTGAGGACCAGGTTGGCGACGCTCGACGGCAAGTAGCCAAGGCTGACATTATACAGTCCAAAGCCCGCGACGGTGGGACCTGCCGCCAGGAGGAACAGCACAAACCAGCCCCACCCAGCCTTTCCAAGCCACAGCAGCTCTACGGGACGGACGGCCGCGCCCGGCAGAAACCTCCCGAGGAACACATTGAGCAACAGGAGAAAGCACGCGGCGAAAGTGAACGTGTAGAGCAGGGTCGTCCAGGGGTTGAGACCTCGCTGAGCGGCCGAACGGCCCATCAGGCTGTAACCCGCGTACCAGAGGCCCGAGAGCGTCCCGGTCAAGATACCTGTCAGGTTTGCCTGCCAGGCACCCGGCTCGAGAGCACCGGAAATCAGAACGCAGCCTCCCACGCAACCGGCGATTGCCACAACCTTGACCCATCCGAGACGCTCCCTCAGGAGCCACTTGCCCAGCAGTGCGGTGAACGCCGCCGAGGAGTAGACCAGGACCGTCGACACAGCCGCTCCGTTGAGTGAGACGGAAAGCGTCCAGAAGGAGTTGAACATCGTCAGCATGAGGCCGTAGGCGACAAGATACCCGATGTGGCGTCGCTCCGTGCGGAGCAGGCGAGGACTCAGGAGGGCGAGTGCAATCAGCATCGTGAGCGCCGCGAACGCGTCTCGCCAGAATGCCAGAACGAGCGCCGGCATGTTGTAGGCTTGTGTGATGTAGCGGATGAAGATGGCGGTGGTCGACAGGATGATAGCGCTGGCTACGGCGATGGGGTATCCGCGCGCGAAGTCAGAGCCCTCGTGGTCAGGCCGGCCAATGCGTCGTTCCTGGCCAAACGTCGTCGGCCCCTTCACGAACCCTTGGCCTCCGGGACTGGCTTGACGCATCCACGCCGTTCCATGTGGCAGATCCTGGCAACACTTGCGGTGTGTGACCCGGGGAATCCGATCATGATTGGCTTCGCGACGTCGAGTGCTACCATGTGTTCCTCCTGATTTCACTCCAAGTATATTGTGGAGAGGGCCGTGTCAAGTCTGGCGCCGTAGCGGAAGCGCAGTTGTCCAGCTGTCATATCCGCAATATACTACCGGTTAGGCGGCCATTCCTGGCCCCGGAACAGGAGGAGTGACGATGAAGACTCGCAGGAAGAAGAAGCTTGGCCTGGCTCTCAGTTCGGGAGGGGTCCTGGGGTATGCGCACATAGGCGTGCTGCGGGCGTTGGAAGAGCTCGACGTCGAGATCGACCTGTTTTCGGGTGCTTCGATGGGTGCGGTGGTAGCCGTGTTCACCGCAGCGGGCCTCGACTCGACTGCCCTGGAAGCCCTCGGCACCAAGTACAGCGCCCAAGTGGCCATGGTGCTCGGGTCTGTCATTTCTGTGGGTGGCCTGACGACGCCCTGGCGCCTGCGGGCCTCTCTCCACAAGGAACTTCCCGTGACAGTTTTTGAGGCTCTCCAGAAACCCGTCTGCATCGCCGCAACCGACGTCCAGACCGGAAAGGCCGTTGTATTCGACAGTGGGGACGTCTGGGGACCGTTGTCCGGGAGCTTCTGCGTACCAGGTGTGTTTCCAGTCGTCAAGCTCGGCGACCGGTATCTGGTGGATGGCGGCATGTCGCTGCCGGTCCCCGTGACGGAGCTGCGGAAGCGGGGCGCCACGAGCATTATCGCGGTGTCACTGTATGACCCGCTCCAGGCTGACGAGTACAAGCCCAGCCTGAACATTGCCAGGCTTCTCGAGCGTTCGCTCAATGTGATGCTCAACAACGTCGCACAGCCGGAGCTCGAGAAGGCTGACGTGGTGGTCCGTCCTGACCTCAAGGGCTGTGAGCCTTCAGACGTCCATGAATATGTCACACGAGGGTATGACGCCGTTATGAGCAGAAGGGCGGAGATCGAGGCCCTGCTTGCCTGACATCCACGGGGCTCTGGGAGTGCTGCAGCAAAGGACGGCGCA
>JAPLGJ010000141.1 GCA_026390215.1 Caldisericota bacterium | reverse complement strand
CAAAGCAGAAAGGTCGAGGAGCTCATCGGTCACACCGACAGAGAACTCTTTGCGCCCGAGCACGCCCTGGAGTTTGAAACGACGGATGACCTCGTGTTCGAAACGGGACAAGGGTGGGCACATGACTACGACGACGTCACTGACGGCGAGCACCGATTCTACCACACGGCCAAGGTGCCGGTGTGGGACATCCGCGGCTCTGTCGCAAACGTCGCCGGCATCGGGTTTGACGTCACCGAGATCCGCAGGAACGAGCAGGAGCTGAAGAGGAGCCGGAAACAGCTGGATGTCTTCCTGAACAGGTCGACTGAGCACATCTGCATGGTCAGCCTGGACAGGCGTATCATCCTGGCCAATGCCCGTTTGTGCGAGTTCCTTGGCGTACGTGCACCTTCGCTAGCCGGCCGCGACGTCGTCGACGTGGTCGTTCCTGCCGATCGCAGTCGTGCCGCGACATTCTTTGGCCGGCTCCAGCTGGGAGAAGCTGAGCCACTGGAGGTCTTCGACGTCCAGAACGCTTCGGGTTTGGTCCGTCAGGTCGAGGTCAGCGGCACGCTGGTCAGGATAGACGGGAGTCCCGACATGGTCGTGATCATCGGCCGGGATGTTACTGGGAGGAGCAGCTCCGCCGAAACGGAGTGAGAGCCCGTTCTCTGAGTTATGCCTGAGCGGCCGCTATCCTGACCTCCCAGGGAGCCAGGCTGCCCCTGACTGGCTGTTCCTCCGTACTGAACAGGGGAATCTGGTCTGACGTGAAGCCGCCCGGTGGGATCCGGACGGTCTGGTCGGACAGGTTGATCGTGACGGTCACATGCTCTGTTGGGGAGTTGCGCGTGAAACAGAGGCACGTGGCCGACGGACCGTCGACGATCGACATATCTCCCGCGTTCAGCGCGGGATGGTGCGATCGGAACCAGCTGAGCCGTCTGGTGAAACTCAGCACCGAGGTCGGGTCTGACGACTCCGTACTGTAGGTTATGACAGAAGCGCTGACGGGCAGCCACGGGGTTCCTGTGGTGAACCCGGCGCCCGGTGTCGCATCCCACGGCATCGGCGTGCGTTCACCGTCCCTGCCAACCGGCAGGGGCCAGTATCTCTTGCCGACGGGGTCCTGAAGCAGCCTCCGGGGGAGCGGCGTGTTCGCAAGCCCCAGCTCCTCTCCATTGTAGAGGAACGGTGTCCCCCTGAGCGTCAGGAGAAGCCCTAGCATGCTCTTCGTCATTGGGGGTGAGAGGTGGTAACGTGATACTGCACGGACGACGTCATGATTGCTCAGAACCCAGGCTGGCCAGGCGCTGGTGGGCAGCAGGGCGAGGGTTCTTTGGATGATGTCGCGGAAGTCCTTCGCGCGAAAGCGTCGAACGAAGAAGAAGAAGTTGAACACCAGGTTCAGCTCGCTGCCGCTCTCCCCATAGTAGGAGAGTACCTGCTCGAGCGTGCGCTGGGTGATCTCGCCCACCATCATGTGCCCGGGCTTCTCGTCGAGGACGCCGCGCATTTCCCGCAGGGCATCGTGTGTCTCGGGCTGATCCACGGTGTGATCTTGC
>JAPLGJ010000073.1 GCA_026390215.1 Caldisericota bacterium | reverse complement strand
TGGATTGACGCATCTCTACGTCGATTGTCTTGCCATAGACCCAACGCATACTCAGGTAGTCTACGCAGGAACGAATGGTGATGGTGTGTTCAAGTCAACAACTCTGTCTTCTTACGTGCTCACGACCACTGCCTCACCTTCGGCCGGCGGCACGATCAGCAGGTCTCCCAATGCCTCGTCCTATGCTCCCGGCACCGTCGTTACCCTCACGGCCACCCCCGCCGCCGGCTACACCCTTGTCGGCTGGTCCGGGGACCTCAGCGGCCCTCCCGCGAACCCTCCGACTGTCACGATGGATGCCAACAAGACCGTCACGGCAACCTTCGCTGTGGCGGTCAAGAAGTTCATCATCGAGCTGAAGATCGGGAGCACCACGATGCTTGTGGACGGGAGGTCGGTCACTCTGGAAGCGGCGCCCATCATCCTCAATGCACGCACCCTGCTGCCCATCCGGGCAGTCGTCGAAGCGGTCGGAGGGACCATCGCCTGGGAAGCGCTGGCACGCAAGGTCACGATCGTACGGAATGCCACAACCCTGGAGCTCTGGATCGGCAGGAACGTGGCGGAGCTGAATGGTCAGTCGACCACCATCGACAGCGACGCCAAGGTCGTGCCCATCATCATGAACGGAAGGACGCTGCTTCCTCTCCGGTTTGTCGCGGAAGCACTCGCACTGGATGTCCAATGGAACGCGACTACCAGGACGGTGACGATCACGTTCACGCCGTAGGACAGAGCGAAACTGAGACGTAATGACAAGGCGCGCACTGCCTGGACATGGGCACTGCGCGCCTGTACTACAGCTTGACGATCTCTGCTATGGGTCGACGATGAACTGCCCGCGCACCATGTTCATCCAGCACGCGAAGGGGACGGTGCCGGCCGTAGCGGGCGCAGTGAAGGTGATGATGTTCTTGCCGGACGTCAGCGCCTGTGAGATGCGGAGGCTGGGCACGACGATGCGGTTGGTGCATGACGTGACCTCATCACCCCAGATGTTCCAGGTAATCTGCGCTCCCGCCTTGATGTGGATGGTCGAGGGGTCCCAGCCGGAGTACTTGACCCGCATCTCGACGGTCTGAGCAAGAGGTTGAACCACCACGTCCTTCACGGTGAACGTGAAGGGCTTCGCCTGTGGAGCGCTGGTCCCTCCGGGTCCTGTCGCCATGACGGTCCAGCTGTAGGTGCCGACAATCAGAAGCCCTGCGGGAACAGTGAACGAGAGCGCAGTCAGACCTGACTTGTCGAGGACGACATCTGTCCCCTTGCGGATGACGACCCGATACGTCGCCGCCCCGCTCACAGCATTCCAGCTGAACGAAGGTGTCTCGTCGGTGGACGAGGACGCATCGTCAGGTGCCGTGAGGACGGGTGCAGCAGGCGGCGGAACGGGCGTCCCACCAAAGTCGAGCGTCACGACCTGGGTCGCGGGGGCCCAGCCTACCGTCGCCCCAAGCTCCTCGGCCACGAACCGCACGGGCAGCATGGTTCGCCCTTTCACGATGACGGGGACGACGAGCGCGTTGGCAGGGTCGATCGCCACCGGTATCCCATTCACGACAGCAAACGACTTGGCAATGATGAGTTCCAGGTTTCTCGCGCCAAAGACGACGCCGACGGCCCTGCGTGCCGCATCCCATGACACCGTACCGCCCAGCGCCTCGACGATTGCGCGCACCGGCAGCATGGTGCGTCCCTGGATGATGACCGGGACAGCCCCCGTCGAGTCGATGAAGGTGCGCACGGCATCCACCTGCATGATCGGGTCTCCCACCCGCAGGACGATGGTCTTCACGGACGCTGCGTCAGCGGGCACCACGGAGGGAGCCCATGCAGAACTCATGACGATTCCCAGCAACACCACGAGGGCGATTCCCCTTCTCCTGTTCAACGCTGCCACCTCAGTCGTCCACGACAATGGTGCCGCGGACCATGCCCATCCAGCACGAATAGGGGATGTTGTCGGCGGCTGTGGGCGTGAAGGTGATGAGGTTCTCCCCGGGGCTGATGTCTTTGGAGATGTTCAGGCTCGGGATGATGATGCGGTTCGTGCATCCGGTCACTTCGTCGCCGAACACCGCGAAGGTCACGGAGACACCCTTCTTCACGTGCAGGACGGCCGGCACGAACCCCGCATACTTGATATGCATCTCGATGCGCTGGCTGGTCGGTGGCACAGTAACAGGCGGCGTTGTGACCGGAGGTGTCGTTACGGGCGGCGTCACAGTCGTGCCGGGCGTGATGCGCCCGGTGAAGCCAAACAGGCGTGCACCCGAGCTGAGCGTGAAGAGTGCGAATGCGATCACCAGGAGGCCGGCAGCCTTCTGAACGATTGCCACCTTGTGCTGACGTGTCCACGAGGCCGTGATGCCCGCCGTGAACAGCACGGGCAGGGTCCCGACGGCAAACAGGCCCATGATGAGCCCCCCGCGCACGAAGCTGCCGGAGCCGAGCGCCATGATCTGCATGCTCTGGGTGAACCCGCACGGCAGGAAGAACGTGAGGCCCCCGAGTGCGAGGGGCATGACCGGACTGCGGGACGTCTTCATCCGGTCGAGGCCCGAGGTCAGGCGCGCGGGCATCTTGATGCCCAGACGCGTCAGTGACGGGGCAAGCCCCAGGATGTTGAGGCCGAGGAGCAGCATGAACACGGCGACGGTCATGCTCAGGACCGACATGAACCGGCCGGAGATGGACAGTTCACCGCCGATGAGTCCGAGGACGCCACCGAGAACAGCAAAGGTAGCAATCCGGCCCAGATGGAAGAGGATGTTCGGGCGCGCGACGGCCGACGCTGCACTCTCGCCCGGAGCCGCCTGGTAGGTCTCGGCAAACGCGATGACGATAGCCCCGACAACCGCCAGGCAGGTGCTCAGCGACGCGACGACACCCACGAGCAGTGCGACACTGTAACTTGCTCCGGTGGACGTCGTCCCCAGCGCGCTCATCAGTCCCGAGCGCTGGAGCAGGGCGAAGAGCCCGACCAGGCCGCCGGCGATGATAGCAGCGACAGCCCACTGCCAGAGCGGCATCTTCTGCTGCCCTGCGGGCACAGGACGAGACGTCTCAACGGTGTAGCCGTACTTCTCTGCGCGTGCCCTGAGGGCTGCCACGCTCGGCGCATGGTTGTCATAAAGGATCTCGGCGGTCTGCGCGCCAAGGTCGACCTTGACGCCGCGCACGCCCTCGACCTTCTTGAACTGGCTGGTAATGAGGGTCGAGCATGCATCGCAATGCATGCCGCCGACATAGACTTTCGTGCTCTTCATGACTGTTCCTGTCACTCCATGTACTTGTCGAGGATGAGGATGATCTCGTCGATCTTCTCAGGGCCGGAACCGTGCTCCACAGCTTCGGTCACGCACGTGTTCATGTGCTGACGGAGGATCGTGATATTGGCTTTCTTCAGCAGGGCGGCGGCCGAGAGGATCTGCTTGGAGACGTCGATGCAGTAGCGGTCCTCCTCGATCATGCGGATGATGCCGTCGATCTGACCCCGGGCAGTCTTGAGCGTGTCGAGAGCCTTTCTGCTTTCACATGAACAGTGATCCATGACGTCCTCCTAGACAAGGTTGTAGAATCTAAGCAGTTTCCGCGCTGTGGACGTGCGTCCCTGCGCGTCCATCACGGGCACGTCCGCCAGCACCCACCCCTGGACGTTCGCCACGTCCACGCCTGCGTCGGCAAACGACTGAGGATTCAGGACGAACACGAGGTCCTTGTCGTTGGCCTGCTGGTCCTTCGCCCACTCGACCATGTTGCCTCCGCCCAGCGCCAGTCCGAAGTGCCCGAGCGCAGCGTGGTAGCCCAGCATCATGCGGTGGTTGCGGACAAGGTCCTGCAGGGCCTGCAAGGGCTGTGACTCGGCACCGTCGCTGAAGCTCCCGGTCCCTTTGTCATACCGCATCACGACGCGCGCTGACGCGCCGTCCCCCTCGACCTGGGAACCTGCAGGAAGCAGGGACGGGTCGAGGCCGGCAGCCAGGAATGGGCGAGCGTCGAAGCCGACGACAAGCTCATTCGAACCTGAGGCAGTGTCACCGCCAAACGTCAGCGTCTCTCCTCCTGGCGAGGTAAGCAACCAGGCTCCAGCAGCATCGTTACGTGCGACCGACATCTCTGGAGCCCGCAGGAGAGCATCGTAGGATTGGACTGCATAGACGGCTACGACATCCGGCGCCATGAATGCTGCGCCGAACACGACTGCGGCAAGCACGAGGGATACGGTGAGGATGCGTGTGACACTCATGTGCGTTGTTCTCCCTTCACGAGAACTACAGGTCCGTGACCGCGCCGGGCGTGTAGCCGACGTCGGTGATGGCTGCAGCAAGCGCCTCGTCAGTGACCGGAGCATTCGTGTC
>JAPLGJ010000039.1 GCA_026390215.1 Caldisericota bacterium | reverse complement strand
GTCTTCCTCCGGCTCGTCCATGACACGGAAGATCTTCTCGGCGGAGGCCATTGCCGACTGAATGGTGTCAAACTGCTCTGCAAGCTCCTGCACGGGGCGGAAGAAGATCGCCGCGTAGAAGGTGAACGTGATGAGCGTTCCAAAAGACAGGGTACCACCGAGGATGCGGTCTCCCCCGAAGTACAGGAGGAGGGCAATGGCAAACGTCGAGAGAGCGCCCACCAGCGGCCGGAAGATGCCGTTGAGGTGGACCAGGCGCAGTCGGATACGCGTGAAATCACGGTTGATGACGTCGAACTTGTCCTTCTCCTTCTCCTCGATCGCAAACAGCTGGACGATACGTACACCCTGCAGGCGCTCGGCGATGAATGCGTTGATGCGGGCAATGCGTGTCCGCGCCATGCGGTGGGTATCGCGCATGGGGATGCGCAGCGCTGCGGTGACGACGATGACGGCTGCCAGCACCCCCACCAGGATCCACGTCAGGAATGCGTTCAGCGTGAACATCGTGACGAGGACGCCCACCAGCAGCAGCGAGTCCTTGGCCAAGTTGACCAGCGAGTTGACGTACATGTCGGACAGGGCAGCAATGTCATTGGTGACCCGCGTCGTGAGACGACCGGACGGGGCCTTGTCGAAGTAGCTGAAGGGAAGACGCTCAATGTGCCGGAACAGCTGGACGCGGATGTCGTACACGATGCGCTGGCCAACGACCTCCAGCAGGAGCCTGTTGCCATACGCGACGACCAGCATGACCGCGATGACCACGAGGAAGATGAGAGACAGGCGCACTATGCCGGCCCTGTCCGCTGAGCGGAGCCACTCACGCTCTGCGGCGGGCAGGCGCTGGAGGTCCTCCACGTTCATCAGGAAGGAGCCTTCCGCAAAGGCGGGCGCCGGCGCTGCGAACAGGACAGGCACCGTCCGGCTGGTGTACGCGGCCAGCGCCTCGGGTCCCAGCTCTGCAGCCTTGTCCGGCGTGATGACGTAGAACGAGACCTGGGTCCCGGCAAGCGAACGGCCCAGGATGCGTCCCGCATGAGCAAGTTCGGTCTTGTCGTAGTACGAGCGGCCATCCAGCGCGAACCGTGCGGCCGCAGGAACCAGGCTGTCCACCAGCTTCGCGTCCTCGGCAGGCTCCAGCCGGACGAATCTCGACGACGTCGGATCGACGTACTGGTCGATGGCGCTGCGGACGATCAGAGGTTTCAGGATATCGCCTGCGTTCAGGACGCAGACCAGCACCAATGCCAGCAGAAGCAGCCAGGCCTGTGGCCTCGCAAAGTGCAGCAGGCGCCGCATCAGCGTCACGTCGAATGAACGCTCTCTGACTTCTTCCTGTGCGATCGGTTCGCTCATTCCTTTTCCACCTTGCGTTCCACCAGCTGTTTCCTGAAGATATGCCAGTACATGCCCTTCGCCCGCAGGAGGTCGCTGTGCGTCCCCTCCTCCTCGACGTGTCCGTTGTCGAGCACCAGCACCTTGTCCATATGCCGCAGTGCAGAGATGCGGTTGCTGATGACGACGGTCGTCGGTGTCGTCTCGAAGCTGGCGATGTTGTCGAGGATATGCTTCTCGGTGTCGGCGTCCACGGCCGACAGGGCATCGTCCAGGACAAGGATGCGAGGTTTCTTGAGAATGGCGCGCGCGATGGTGACACGCTGCTTCTCACCACCGGACAGCGTGACGCCGCGCTCGCCGACCACGGTACTGAACTCGTCCTGAAACTCCATGATGTTCTTGTAGACGCCGGACAGCCTTGTCGCTTCCTGGACCTCTTCGGCGCCCACCGGGAGGTCGGTCACGTTGATGTTTTCCTCGAGCGAATCCGAGAACAGGAACACGTCCTGGGTCACGACGCCGATTGCCCGCCGCAGGTCGTCGATGCGGTAGTCGCGGACGTCATGCCCGTCGACCAGGACCCGTCCCGACGTCGTGTCATACGCGCGCGTCAGCAGGGCAACGATCGTCGTCTTGCCTGAGCCGATGGGGCCGATGATACCGACTCTCTGTCCTGGCATGACATGGAAGCTGACATCGTCGAGGATGCGCTTTCCCTCGCGCTCGAACGTCACATGGTCGAATGCGATCTCCCCATGCATGTCGCCGAGTGTGAGGGCGTCAGGCCGCTCGAGGATGGTCGGCTGCATGTCGAGGATCTCGTTGATGCGGGCAAGGGAGGCCTGGCCCCTCTGGAACAGGTTGATGGCCCAGCCCAGCGCGAGCATCGGCCAGGCGAGCATGCCGATGTACGTATTGAACGCCACCAGCCCTCCGATGCTGAACTGCCCCCTTGTGACAAGCAGGCCGCCTGCCCACAGGAGGATCAGCGTGGCAATGGAACCGAGGAAGTCGATGAGGGGAAATGTGAGTCCCCAGACCGTCACGAGCCGGACATTGCGGCGCTCGATGTCCATGGCTCGTTCCCGCAGGCCGCGGGCAGCAGCCTCCTCGCGGGTGAAGACCTTGATGACCCGGATGCCGGTCATGGCCTCCTGCACATAGTCGCTCAGGGCGGAGAACGCGTCCTGCACACGCTTGAACAGCCGGAATACGATGGGGCCCGAGCGCGTCACGACCAGCGCGATGAGCACGAGAGGCACCAGCGTCATCAGGGTCAGTGAGCGGTTGAAGCGGAACATGGCGATCAGCGTGAAGGTCGTCATGATGATGAAGTCCGAAATCATGAGCAGGCCGTCGCCCAGCGCCTCCCGCACGGCCTCGAGGTCGTTGGTCACGAGCGCCATCAGGTCTCCCGTCTTGTGCCGGTCGTGGAACTCCGCTGAAAGCGCCATGAACTTGGCAAAGAGGCTGCGGCGCATCTGCTCTTCAACCCGCCTGGCCGAACCCCACAGCAGATACCTCCAGAGATACCGCCCGATGGTCATCGCCACGACCAGGAGGCCTATCTGGAACAGCGCTGCTCCCAGCTCACGAGGTCCCGCCCTGAACACCGCCAGCTCGTCGATGACGCGCGCCGTGATCCCCGGGATGACCGTCTGGATGACGTCGACCGTGCCAAGAATGATGATGCCGCCGACATACTGCGGCCAATACGGCGAGAGCGCAGGGCCAAGGTGTCTGAGCTTGTTCGTCCTTCTGGTTTCCGTACTAGTCATCACAGGACAGGATATGGTCCAATCAGCCTGCTGTCAACCGCCGGGGCTCGTTCGCGGCCGGATGGATACCACACAATGGCCCACTTGCGCAGAAGTGTTCATGGGATACCCTGTCTGCGTGAACCCATGAGAACACAAGCAGATCCGAGTCTCACCCTCGTTTGCGTGCAGTTGGCGGCCTGGGGACTACCGCACTGGTGGCCCGGCGGAACGCCGTGAACGTGCGGACCAGGGCCGAAGGGAACTCCGTCCCATGACCTGGCGCTATGTCTACGGCCCCATCCCGTCCAGGCGTCTGGGCCGGAGCCTCGGCATCAGCCCCATCCCCGACAAGACGTGCAACTTCAGCTGCATCTACTGCATGCTCGGGCGAACGGACCATCTCACGACCGAACGCAAGGAGTACTTCAAGCTCGAAGACATCCTCGCCGAGCTGGACGATGCGCTCAGGAACGTGTCGCCGCCGCCCGACCACATCTCGATCGTGGGCAACGGTGAGCCGACCCTCTATCTCCGCCTGGGTGAGCTGATCCAGGGGGCACGAAGGCTCACCAGCATACCGGTCGCCGTCATCACCAACGGCGCGCTGCTTTCCGAGCCTGCCGTGCGCGAAGCGCTGGCCGAAGCGGACATCGTCCTTACGTCGTTCAATGCGCCTACGGAGGAACTCTTCGGCCGCATCGACCGGCCGTGCCCGGGCATCGCGTTTGAGGCCATGAAACAGGGACTCCTGGACTTCGCTCATATGCGTCGGAGGGGCCAGCTGTGGGTGGAGATGATGCTGCTCGAGGGGATCAACGACTCTCCGGAGACGCTCGAGCAGACACGATGGGTCCTGCAAGCCGTCGGACCGGACCGCGTCTTCGTCGACACGCCCATCCGTCCTCCTGCCGAAGAATTCGCCCGTCCCGTCACACCCGAAGCACTGGCGCTTGCCGAGGAGGCACTGGGAGGGGCACAGCCGTCGGGCTTCGACTTTGGCGACTTCACCGTCAACGCCGGTGCGGACCCGCTGGAGACACTCGCCGGGGTCTGCAAGAGACATCCCATGCGCGAGGACCAGGCCATCGAGCTGCTCGTCAACTCCGGCATCGACCCATTGCCGGTCCTCGACGCATTGCGCGCCGACCCGCGCTTCAGGGTCGAGCGGTATGGCGGTCAGACGTTCTTCCTCGTCCGTGAGATGAATGGAGCATCGGGCCGATGATCCTTGGGGCACACGTGTCCATCGCGGGGGGAGTGGCAAACGCGCCTCAGAATGCCCTCGACGCTACCTGCGAGACGCTTCAGATCTTCACCAAGAGCCAGCTTCAGTGGCAGGCGCCACCCCTGTCGCGGGACGAAGTCGCCGGGTTCAAGCGCGGCATGAAACTGAATCACCTGGTCCCCGGAATGGTCCATGCCGCCTACTTGGTCAACCTTGCCGCCCGCGACCCCGACCTTCTGGCCAAATCCAGGGACTGCATGGTGAACGATATCGGCAGGACGGAACGCCTGGGCATCCCCTACCTCGTCGTCCATCCTGGGGCTCACCGTGGCCAGGGGGCCGACAAGGGGATCGGGGTAGCAGCCAGGAGTTTGGACGACATCTTCCGGCATACCCGTGCGCACCGTACCATGGTGCTGCTCGAATCCACCACGGGCGCCGGTTCCGTTCTGGGCGGCACGTTCGAGGAACTCGCGGCCATCCGCAGTCTTTGCCGCTTCCCCGCGCACGTGGGCTTTTGCATCGATACGTGCCACATCTTCGGCGCAGGCTATGACATCCGCTCCCTCGCAGGGTACGCCGCGACCATTCACGACCTGGACCGTACCCTCGGACTGGACAACGTCCGGGCGTTTCATCTCAATGATTCCAAAGGTGAGCTGGGTTCGAAGGTAGACCGGCACGCAGAAATCGGACAGGGTGCAATCGGCCTGGAACCGTTTCGTCTCCTGCTTGCCGACAGGCGATTTCGCAGGATACCCGGCATTCTGGAGACGCCCGGAGGCGACGGCGCCTACGCCCGCAACCTCGCCATCCTGCGCTCCCTCATCCCCTCCCCATGACTTGTGAATCCTATTGTTGCTTGGCCCCAATGGGATTCACAATTGACCGACTCGGCCGCCATATGGTGCTGGCGTTGCGATTGCGCCGGGCGGAGCTGCACTTCAGCCAGAGAAGGGTCACGGCCATTTTCCAGTACGCCTGACGCGGAAGGGAGCTACTATGCATAGACTGTTGCGCACCACCTGCATCGTCTTTCTTGCACTGTTCATCGGCACAATCTGCGGCTGTACTATTCGGTCCCCGACGTCGCCGGAGAAGGACGTCACGGGCCCACTGGGGCCAGCGCGGGACCTCGGCACCGCCGAAATCAGCAGCTACGAGGGCAAGCCGCTGACGGACTTCAAGGCCCTGTCGGACAACTCGGTCCGGGGACCGCAGTCGGTAGACCTCGCATCGTACCGGCTTGTCATCGATGGAGTCGTGCGGAGTCCCCAGCGTCTCACCTACACTGAAGTCCTTTCGCACACGCGCTACCAGAAACTCATCACGCTGCACTGCGTGGAAGGGTGGGACGCGACCGGGTTGTTCGAGGGCGTCCTCATGAAAGACCTCTTGGCGCAGGCTGGTCCGCTGCCGTCGGCGGTCACGGTCATCTTCCACGGTGAAGACGACTACACGACGTCCCTTCCTCTCGCCACAGTACTCGAGCGCAACATGCTCCTGGCCTACCGCGTCAACAACGACGACCTGGTGGCTCGCAACGGGTACCCGTTCCAGCTGGCCGCCGAGGACAAGCTTGGATACAAGTGGTGCAAGTGGGTCGTACGCATCGAGCTGTCGACCGATCCTGACTTCAAGGGGTTCTGGGAGCGCCAGGGATACGGAAATGACGCGGAGGTCAATCCAAGTCCCGGATTTGATCCGTAGGGCCTCAAGCGTTCTGGCGTCTGAACGGCAATGTTGCAAAAGAAGGACGTTCAACTATGATGAGGCCAGAGCACTTGACAGTCCTGCGCGCCTGGAGGGCTTCAAAAACTGCGCACCGGCTGGCGGGAGTCAGACTTGAAAAGGAGGAGAACGAATGAATGTATCGCTGGTGGTACATCGTGTTGGGGCTGATTCGGCAAAGAACATCGAGCGAATGGACCTTGCTGTGACACAATCGGCAAAGGCGGGGGCTCACCTGGTCCTGTTCTCGGAAGCTGCGACGACAGGACTGATCCTCAACAACGATCCCCGGCACGACCTGATGTTGGGAGAACCGGTACCCGGACCGGCGGTGGCCCACTTCGCCGACCTTGCCAAGTCTAGCCGCGTCCACATCGCGTTCGGCATCCTTGAACGGGACGGAGCGGCGCTGTATGACAGCGCCGTCCTAGTGGGTCCGAGCGGCGACCTCCTCCTCAAGTACCGTCGCATCGATCCGCAGTGGCACGAACAGATGAGCGACTCGAGGCTGTATCGTGAGGGAACAGACTGCCCTGCAGTCGATACGCCAATCGGCCGCTTTGCGTTTGCCATCTGCGGCGACCTGTTCAACGACACGGTCGCGGAACAGGTGCACGAACAGCATCCGACCTATCTCCTCATGCCCTTCGCGCGCTGCTTCGACAGCGGCCTGTGTGACCAGAAACGCTGGGAGACCGAGGAGCGCCACATCTATATCGAGCGCGTCCAGAAGATGGCCGTCACCACGCTCATGACGAACTCCATCGGAGACAAGGCCTTTGATGGAGGTTCGTTCGGAGGAGCCATGGTCGTCCACGCCAATGGTCGCATCACCCACTCGCTTCACCTGGGAATGCCGGGGATGATCGTCGCGGCCATCTAGCAAAGCGACGTCACGGTTGCACCGGACGCGCGAGGCCTATTGGAGATCCGAACCGTCGTGGGAAGAGCACGCGCACAGCGATGCCCTGCGCGCTTTCCGCGGCATCCTCTATGACCAAGGTCTGACCGTCTAAACAGAGGGGCCGGTGCGGACAGCGCCCAAGGCTGGACGCGATGCCCCTTTTTGGCTATCATGGCGAGGATATGAGACAACCACTCGGTCTTGCAGAAATGACTCCAGTCTTCACGCTGATCCTCATCGTGGCCGTGGGCATCCTGCTTCGTCGGCTCCGCGTCCTCTCGACCGGTGACGCCACTAGTATCCGCAAGTTCGTGTTCAACGTCTCCCTCCCCGCCCTCACCTTCATCAGCCTGTACAGCAACCCCATCCCGATGAAGGCACTGTGGCTCATTCCGGGTGTCCTCACCATCCAGGCCGTCGGGTACCTGACCTTCAGGCTCGTCCCCGTGCGCTATCGCGAGACGGTCTTCTCCGGATTCCTCGGGAACACCGGGTTCATGGGATATCCTGTGGTGCAGGCGATCCTCGGTCAGGAAGCGCTGCCTCTCGCGGTCATCTATGAACAGACGCATTCGTTTACGGTCCTGAGCGTCTGGGTGCGCAAGAACGCCCGCAGCTTCATCAACCCGCCCCTGGTCGCCATGCTTCTCGCGCTCATCCTCAAGCGCGTCGCCCTTCCAGCATTCCTCACCGACGCATGCAGGCTGGTCGGCAACTCGACGTCGCCCCTTGCCATGCTGTTCGTTGGGCTGAACGTGGATCTGGACTTCAACTGGCGAGCGCTCATCGCGGCAGGAATCAAGCTCGCCCTCGTACCGGCGATGGCGCTCGCCCTGACGCTCGTCCTGCCCGTCGCGGGCGACATCCGCAGTGCATTCATCATTCAGAGTGCCATGCCCACCATGGTTGCCAGCGTCGTGTACGGCGCCGAGATCGGCCTGGACGTCCAGAAACTGTCACGGAACGTCATCGTCTCGACGCTCCTGTTCCCACTGACCATCCTCTTCTGGGCACGGTTCCTCTAAACCGGGAGTTTTTGCACGGGAGGGGCCTGATGTCTACCTGCTGACCCCAAAGATGGTATACTCTGTTCAGGATGGCACAGAATGCCGTCACTCGACAAGGACAGGGAGAACACATGGGAGTCACCATTCGTACCGCACGGCTTGCTGACCGCGAGCGGATCGTTGCCATCAGTTCCCAGATCTGGGAGGGTGACGACTACGTCCCTCACGTCATCGATGAATGGCTCCGCATGCGAGATTCCGAGGTGGCGGTTGCCGACTTGAACGGATCCGTCATCGCGTTCGCGCGCGCGGTCAATCTGACCCCCGGCTATATGTGGCTCGAGGGCATCCGCACCGATACGGCAGCCCAGGGGCACGGCGCGGGCAAGGCGCTGACCGAGTACTTCATCGAAAAGGCCACCCGCGAGGGCGCGCAGCGCATCGGGTTGTC
>JAPLGJ010000097.1 GCA_026390215.1 Caldisericota bacterium | reverse complement strand
CGAAGACGATGTGGCCCGGGCGGTGGACGAGGCAGGCGTACGAGCCAACCTCTCGACAGGCACTGCCTCCCTTGACGACGAGCGGGGCAGGCTGGAGAAGTCCGAAGAGTTCGTCGTGCGCTGGAACAACAAGGCCGACGGACTGATCAAGGCCAGTTTCGGGCCGCACGCTCCATATACGACCACGCCGGCATTTATCCGGGAGAACTTCGAACGTGCCCGCGACCTTGGCGTCATCGTACAGGTTCACCTTCACGAGACACGCAAGGAAATCGAGGATTTCACCACAGCGTATGGGGCATCTCCCATCACGTACTACGCCGACCAGGGCTACTTTGACAACCCGCCCAGACTCCTTGCTGCCCATTGTGTCCATATGACCGCCCACGATGCTGAGATTCTCCGCGACGCGGGGGCAAGCATCGCCTTGAACATCCAGAGCAACCTCAAGCTCGGGTCCGGTATCCCCGACTACAGGCTCCTGCTGGGCAGCGGAGTGAACCTCTGTGTCGGAACAGACGGCGCTGCCAGCAATGACAACGTCGACATGCTGGAGGAATTGCGGGTACTGGGCCTGGTGATGAAGGGTTCGACGATGGACGCGTCGGGCATCAGCAATGCCAGTCTCCTGGCGATGGCGACCGCCAACGGAGCTCGTGCTCTCGGGTTTGATGACGTGGGAACGCTGAGCGAGGGGGCCGCAGCAGACCTCGTCTTCTGGGATCTCGAGGATGAATCGTTCTGTCCAAGGAACAACGTGGTCTCCCATCTCATCTGGTCAGCAACCAGTCGGGCTGTCGACTCGGTCATGGTTGCCGGTTCCTGGGTCATGGAACATAGGCAGCTGCTGGGCATTGATCTCGACAACGTGCGATTCGAGGTGGCACGGAGGGCGCGCCGCCTGGCGGGTGGATGAGGTTGGACGCGGACCTTTTGCTGCTTGCCGGGGCCTTATTGAAAGCCTTGGCTGGACGGGGCTGGTGCCTGGGCACCGCTGAGTCGCTCACTGGCGGGATGGTCGGAGCAGTCATCACTGCTGTGCCGGGAGCGTCAGTGTCCTACATGGGCGGTATCATCGGCTACACAGACCGCGAGAAGACCGCACTCTTGGGGGTGCCGGCCGAATTGCTGGAGCAGCATGGCGCCGTGAGCGCCGAGGTGGCGGAAGCTATGGCTCGCGGCTGCAGGGAGAGGCTGAATGTGCAGGTAGGGCTCGCGACGACCGGCGTAGCCGGACCGGCATCGGACGGCAGAGGGACGCCTGTCGGGACCGTGTTCGTGGCGTGCGTGACGGCACGGGAGTGCACGGTGGCGCGACTATTGCTGGACGGGGACCGACGCCACATTCGCGTCGAATCGACTCGTGCGGCTCTTCGGCTGGCTATCCGGCTCATAGAGACACCGCCGCCAGAGGTGGAGGAGACGGCATGAGACCGGCGAGGCTCAGTCGCCTGGAGGAGGGCGGGGCCGTCAGATGTCTTGCCTGTGCTCATGGGTGTACGGTCGCTGAAGGGAGAACCGGATTGTGCGGCGTCCGTCGCACGGTGAAGGGGAAACTGCAATCTCTGGTCTACGGTCTCCCTGCGTCCGTTGCCCTCGATCCCATTGAGAAGAAGCCGTTGTATCACTTCCTTCCGGGCTCGACCGCACTCTCGCTGGGTACATTCGGGTGCAATTTCTCCTGTGCCTTCTGCCAGAACTAC
>JAPLGJ010000247.1 GCA_026390215.1 Caldisericota bacterium | reverse complement strand
TCTCTTCCGCCGCCAGCTGGAGACAACAACGGTAGACACGCCACACGTGGGGCATGCTGTGAGCCGAACAGACCAGCTCGCGCTCTACCGCCTGCTGAACCTTCCTCATCGCCTGCTGAACCTTCCTCATCCTCTCATCCATACCGGCACCGACCTCCCTTCGTGATATCTACGCCGACCGTGCGGCCGACAAAGCAGCCTACGCCGTCTCACCCATTATCGCTGTCCGAACTATCGCTGCAAACAGTTGTCCTGCTATACTGCATTCATGAAACGTCCGGAGAACGCATCGCACAACCAAACGACAGCTTCTCCAACAACCGGAAGGAGCGCAGGCACTGCTCTCTCGGTCGATCTGACCACGATGGAGCGCGTGCAGGCAATGGTTCTGGGCTGGTATGCGGCGCACGCTCGTCGTTTTGTGTGGAGAGTTCCCAATCCCGATCCATATGTCGTTCTCGTTTCCGAGACGATGCTCCAGCAGACCCAGACGGCCCGCATCCAGGAGAAGCTGCCCCTCTTCCTTCGGCAGTACCCTGACTTCAGCGCGCTCGCGGCCACAGACAACGCGACCATCATCCGTGCATGGCAGGGTATGGGCTACAACAACAGGGCTCTCCGGCTGAGAGACTGCGCGCGCGCCGTCATCGAGCGCTTTGGTGGGCTTCTCCCGGACACCGCCGATGACCTGCGGTCGCTCCCGGGTCTCGGCCCGTATACGGCGTCGGCCATCCTCTCGTTTGCCTTTCATCGAGATGTCGTCGTCCTGGATGTCAACATCCGGAGGCTGTACAGCCGGCTGTTCCTCCAGCTCACGACAACACGCGAGGTCATGCCTGAACCCCTCCTGGTGCACGTCGCCGGTGAAGTGTATCCCCGCGGGCGCAGTTCGGAATGGCACCAGGCGTGTATGGACATCGCCGCGCAGTACTGTACGGCACGTGCCCCCCGATGCCTGTTCTGCCCGATCACCAAGGCCTGCCGTTCAGCGTTCAGGATGGCTGAGGCTACTCCACCCCACGTCTCCGAGCCCTCTCACCGGGGCAAGCCGAACCGCATCTGGCGTGGACGCATCGTCGAGCTCCTGCGCGGCCTTCCGTCTGACCAGACAATTGGGCTCGCAGAACTGAAGTCCCTCCTGTTCCCTGCAGAGGACGAAACCGATGGGCCCTGGCTGGAACGCATAGTGGCCGCGCTCGAACGCGATGGACTGGTCGACCGTGGCGAAGCAGCCAACGGCATCAGGCTGCGCTCCTGACGTTCCGGCATCAAGCGGCGCACAACCGACCCGAACAGCGATCAGCCTTTGAGGGTGAGAGTACGCTGGTAGGCCGCCCAGACGGCCTTCGACACGGCTGTCCTGAACCCGCCCTTCTCCAGTTCGTAGAGTGCTTCGGCACTGGTCCCGCCTGGCGACGTGACAGAGTTCTTGAGCTCGGCAGCATGTTTGTGGCTGGACCGAGCGAGCTTGAGCGAGCCTTCCATCGTCTGCAACACCAGCTCCAACGCCATGTCACGCTGGAATCCAAGATGGACGGCGGCGTCCATGAACGCCTCGATGAACAGGAAGACGTAGGCGGGTCCGGTGCCACTC
>JAPLGJ010000160.1 GCA_026390215.1 Caldisericota bacterium | reverse complement strand
GGGAACTTCGTGCTTGTCGTCGCTCACGGGGGGTTCAATCGTGTCCTCATGTCCGTTCTACTGGACCTTCCGCTTAGCAGCTGTACCAGCTTGGCCCAGCCAAACGCCAGCATTTCGGTCTTCGAGGCCGAGACCAGCAAGTGGCAGGCACGAGTCATCGACTCGACCTGCCACCTTGCCTAGCTCTCTTGTTTCGCAGTCTTTCTAGACCTTCCGGGTCACCTCGAATCCCTCTTGCAGTGCTCTGAAGTTTGCCTCCAGGGCCTGTGCCGGTATGCTGCGGGATAGCGTCTCGCGTATTGTCTCTAGCTCCAGAGGAATCAAACCGGTTCCCATGGCCGCTCCAAGCAAGACGACGTTCGCGGCCTGGGGCAGCCCGATTTCTTCGGCAATGGCGGCGGCAGGAATAGCGTAGACCGCAGCAACCTGCGAGCGAAGATATGCGAGCAGACCCTCTACCGCAGGGTAGGCTATTCCTCCCAGCGAGACGCTCACCGGGATGTTCGGGCGCACCTCGGTAATGACAACAGTGCGATGGTTGGCTCTTGTGAGTGACCGGACCGTCTCGACCGGCTCGAACCCTATGATGAGGTCTGCCTCGCCCTCCGGGATCATCGGGCTGTGTACATCTCCCAATCGAAGATCACACACGACCGAGCCACCCCGCTGTGCCATGCCGTGAACCTCACTCATGACAGCCCCCACTCCAGCAGCAATGGCGGCTCGTGCGATGATGCTGGCCCCGGTGATGATCCCCTGTCCTCCGACTCCGGCAACAAACACATTCAGTGAACTCATTTCTTCACCCCGATCGCATGCACTGGACAGATCTGCGAGCATACGCTGCAACCATCGCACAGTTCCTCATTGATCTCAGCCTTCCCTTCAGAGACGAAGATGGCAGGGCAAGCGGCCTCACGTACGCATATCAAGCAGCCCGAACAGACGCCACGGTCGACCTGAAATGTCTGCCAGATTCCCTTTGCGCGCTTCGCGCGGTCCAGGAGGAGGCTGCAAACCTGTTTCGACACGATGACCGCGACGCCGTCCACCTTGGCGGCCTCCTTGTAGGCCTCGGTAGCCTCGACCACCCTGTATGGGTTGATGACCTTCACGAAGGGAACGCCCATTGCCTTTGCCACGGCTTCGATGCTGATCGCTGGTGCCGGATCGCCCACAGCATCCGTCAGCATGGACGGATTCGGCTGGTGTCCCGTCATCGCGGTCGTCCGGTTGTCCAGGATGGTCAGAACAAACCGATGCTTGTTGTGAATGGCGCTTGCCAAAGCGGACAACCCTGCATGGAAGAAGGTGCTGTCACCGATGAACGAGAAGACCTGCCGATCTGTTGCCACCTCGAAACCACCGGCAGTCCCAACGCTGGATCCCATGGACAGGAGATAGTCCGCTGCGCTGAAAGGCGCCGCCATACCCAGCGTGTAACAGCCGATGTCGGAGGCGAAGACGGGTTCTGGGATTCCCAGTTCACGTATGGCTCTACGAACAGCGAGATACGACCCGCGATGAGGGCACCCGGGACAAAGGACCGGCGGCCGCGATGGCAGCGGCGATGACCAGGGCTCCACTCTCCCTGAGGCAGGCACATGCAATGGTACGCCGAAGTGATTGGCCAATGCCTTTGCCACAACATCGACGTTGAGCTCGTGTACGCGCGGCACCAGAAGCTCCTCCTTACCACGTACCGGTGTCCTGGTACCGTGCGACAAGAAATCGGCCTTGATGTCGAGTTCCATAAGAGGCTCGAGCTCCTCGACGACCAGCAGCTCATCGACGCCCGCGGCAAACTCACGGATCCTGTCGAGCGGCAGAGGATAGGAGAAACCTATTTTGAACACCCGTGCAGAAAGTCCGAGCTCCTCCAGGGCGTCGACGACATAGTTGAACGCGCTGCCGACAGTAACGATCCCCGCGCGCCCCCCGGCACCTACGTCGACGATGCGGTTCAGGGAAGTCATCTCGCTGAGATGCCGGGCCTCGCCAAGCTTACCGAGCAACTTGACATGCATCTTCGACGAGTTGGCGGGCACCGGCACGAACCTTGGCGGATCCTTCTCGAAGACGCCTTTCCTGACGACCGGCCTTCGATCGCCGAAGACAACATCGCCGCGCATGTGGGCAACACGGGTAGTCGTTCGCAGCAGAACTGGAAGCTCGAGTTTCTCCGAGATGTCGAAGGCCTCTACCATGTAGTCCTTGGTCTCCTGTGGGTTCGAGGGTTCCAGCATGGGAACGTTCGCGAGGCGCGCGTAGTATCTGTTGTCCTGCTCATTCTGTGACGAGTGCGTAGATGGATCGTCCGCAGAAAGGACCACGAATCCAGCCCTGGTCCCTATGTATGCCGTCGTCATGAAGGAATCCGAGGCAACGTTCAGCCCAACGTGCTTCATGAACGTAAACGACCGCACCCCGCTTGCTGCCGAGGCTGCTGCGACCTCAAGGGCCACCTTCTCGTTCGCAGAGTACTCGAAGTACACTCCTGAGGCTTTTGCCACGACGCTGAACACGTCCCCGATCTCTGACGACGGAGTACCAGGGTAGCTGGCCGCCACACCGATACCGGCTTCAAGAGCACCGCGGACCGCGGCTTCATTGCCAAGGAGCAGCTCATGGTCCCCTGCCTTGCCGTCAACCAGCGCTTGATGTTTCATGTGACCTCCTGACCTCTTTCGGATGCTGTTTTTACAGAATACCGCGTCTGCCTCGGCTGTCAAAGAACCGCTGCACCGTATGTGGTTTGCTGACTTGCAGGAAAGGGCCTTTCGCCATACACTGGCCATAGGGAAGAGTATTCCTCTCCCCAACCGCTCGACACAAGGAGGAATTGCCATGGAGAAGTGGATTTGTACCGTGTGTGGATATGTGTATGACCCTGCTATCGGTGACAGCACGCAGGACATCAACCCCGGCGTCAAGTTCGAGGACCTCCCCGAGACCTGGGTCTGTCCAGATTGCGGTGCCGGCAAGGATCTGTTCGAGAAAGCCTGACGGCAGACGGTCACCATGACGTACGTCATTGCCGGAGGCTGGGCTGCCGGCACAGCGGCCGCACAGCACCTGCGAAAACTGGATCCGTCGTCGGCAATCACGATCGTCGACGTCGAGTCCGTCGCCTACTATCCTCGCCCTGACTTGATCGACTACTTGGCCGGTCGCAAGTCCAGAGACCAGCTCTTCATGCACGCTACAAGCTGGTACTCCGAAAACAGGATTACGCTGATCAGCGGACGCCGCGTCGTCCACGTGCATGCCGCAGAGCATCAAGTGACGCTCGATGACGGCACCGTGCTTTCGTACGACAGGCTGCTGCTGGCCAACGGAGCGTCGCCCTTCGTACCGCCCCTGCCGGGCGCTGACCAGGTCGGTGTCTTCACGCTCAGGACCCTTGATGATGCAGATGCTTTGCTGTCTCGCATCGTCCCGGGTGCCACGGTGGTCGTCGTGGGCGGAGGCCTGCTGGGATTGGAGGCGGCTAGAGCATTGGCGGAGCGAGGAATGAGAGCCGTCGTCATCGAGTTCGCCGGTCGGCTGCTGCCCAACCAGCTCGACGAACGCTCAGCAGAAATGCTGGTCGAACACCTGAGGAGTCTGGGCATTACTGCTCTGCTGGATGCCGAGACTCAGCAGATTCTCTCGGGAGACCATGGCGCAGCAGGCGTCCTCCTCAAGGACGGCCGACTCGCGCATGGTGACTTCGTCCTGTTCTCCACAGGGGTCCGCCCCAATGTCAGCGTCGCCCGGGAAGCAGGCATCGCCACAGGACGGGGTGTTCAGGTGGATGATTCCATGCAAACATCTGCACCTGACGTCTATGCCGCCGGCGACGTCGTCGAGCACCGCGGACGTGTCTATGGCATCGTCCCTCCCTGCCTGGAACAGGCCAGGGTTGCGGCTCAGAACATGGTCTCACCGGGAACAGCTGCGTACGAGGGAAGCATCATGTCGAGTTCGCTCAAGACTTGTGGCATAGACGTTCTGAGCATGGGCAACGTCAATCCGACCCAGGAGCAGCGCGTCCACGTGATCCAGGCACAAGGTCAACAGACTTATCGCAAGGTCGTCCTCGAGGACGGTATCATTGCAGGCGTCATCCTCTATGGGACGACGAACGGAGCACGACAGCTGCAGCAGGCAATGAGATCTCACGCAGATCTTACAGCGTTCCAGGAGCGACTGGCCGACATTGACTGGGATTTTTCGGACATGTAGGATTCGCGAGCGACTGAACAACTAGTGATACCATGCGCCCTGCACTGCTGCGGGGCGTTTCTCTATCTGCCAGAGTCCCAATCACCCGCGAAGGACGTATCGAGCGTTGAGATGACCGTGCTGTCGTCCGTTATGACGCCGACTTCACGGTTCTCGTCGAGCGAGCCGGCGGTAAGATTGTGTGACCCGACATAGGCCACGCGTCCGTCCACCACGACATACTTCGCGTGAAGATACGGAGACTCGAGATATCGAACAGCGACGCCCGTTCCTTCCAGTTCCGACCTCGCAACAGCATTGACAGCAATTCTCTCAGGTGCCGCTACCAGCAGCCGTACGGCGACACCTCGCTGAGCGAGACCCTGCAGGAGCCTGGATGTCTCCTCGTCGTCGAACACTTCGCTCACGATGTCCACACTTCGGGTTGATCCTCTCAGCATGTCAAGCAGGCGTTGGCGAGCATTCACGGGGCTGACGACAAGCGACCCGGCAGCACACGGATTCCGCCGTCGATCTGCCCAGAAGATGCGCACGAGATCTTGTACTGTCCCCTGGCTGGAAGTCCGGATCAGGATCTCGCGGTTCTTGTCGAAGGCGCTCTTGCTCAGATTGGCCGTCATGATCCAGGCAACCACCTCGTCGATGACGATGTACTTGGCGTGAGTGAACGAGTAGACCCTGTTGCCCCAGCCTGCGTCGACACCGGAGCTTCTGAGCTCGTTGCGAACCGTCTGGTTCATGGAGAAACCCCCAAACGGCGCCTCCTCCATGATGACGCGCACGTCACATCCGCGCAGTCTGGCAGACTTCAACGCCTGGACAATGGCAGGGTCAGAAATAAGATAGCACTCCACCAGCACCGACTTGCGCGCGGTCAGAATGTCGTTCACCACAAGATCCCGCGCTTCTTCACTGGGAGTCACGACACAAAGGGCCTGCGCTCCCAAAGGTACGGCGGGGACGGCAGAAGCAGGCGCGCTGCCTCGCAACCCCATCCAGCCGAGCCCCAAAGCGACCACCAGCAGCAGTGCGACAAGTACGGTAAACCGCGGAATCCCTTTTCCTGGCATTTCTACATGATATCAGCCTGGCAGCTCCTGACAAGTGAGCCGGTTGGCTGCCGCGTTGGAGAGACGTTGCGAAGCAAGGAGAACTAGCTACAATTGGAAGGGAAGCGAAGCGATTCTGCCCTCAATCCTGCACGAACAGCTCTGTCTGGAGGTAATCGAAGTGATTAGTGAGCGAACACTCCTGATGGTGAAACCGGATGGCGTACGCCGCAGTCTCGTCGGTCTGATCATTACCCGCATCGAGCAGAAGGGTCTTGAGATCTCGAACATGCGGATGTTTCGCATGGACGACGCATTCGCGCGCATCTTCTATGCTGAACACAATGGACGCGACTACTTTGCCGCACTGCTGTCCTTCATGACATCGGGCCCCGTCGTGGCCCTTGAGGTCGAGTCGCCCAACGCAATAGCGCTTGTTCGAACGGCGATCGGGGCAACCAGACCCGAAGAACGACTGCCCGGAACCATTCGAGCAGACTTCTCCATTCAACTGACCGAGAATGTGGTCCACGCGTCCGCATCCCCAACCGACGCGGAACGAGAGTTGGCACTTGTCTTTGGGGATTCTCGCACGACTCTCGGAACGGTCCATAACTAGACGCCTGGAATCAACAATCAACGCTGGAGGGGTGTGGAAACTGTGAGGGAGACGACTGCCGAACTAGAGTCCCTGCTGCGCGACATCTCATACTGGATCAAGAAGAAGGGCCGCGATGCACTCTCGAGCGTCAGAATCACACTGCCGCAATTCCAGGTGCTGCAACTTGTCTACTTCGGTGAGGCCATCAATGTCAAAGACCTCACGCACCTTACGGGCCTCGCTGCATCCACGGTCTCAGAGATGGTCGATCGCCTCGTCGAACTCACCTACGTCACCAAGACACAGAACCTGGTGGACAAGAGGCAGGTCGTCCTGAAGTGCACGAAGCAGGGAGCGTCAATCATTCGGAAAGTCATCCGACAGCGTGTCCGGAGCGTGCAGGAGGTTACAAAGAGTATGAAGCCCGGTTCAGCCGATTACCTTGTGGCTGTGCTGACCGAGTTCGTAGGACTGTGCAAGTAGTCCTCCATCGATCATTCCCTGGATTCGATTAAGGGATAGCCCATGGTCCAGAGGGCCGCAAGAGCGTGCTCCCCGTCCACGATTGGCAGCTTTCTCTTCTGAAGCCGGCGCGAGCTTAGTCTGCCGTCCGCCGAATGAGGGCAGCAAGTTTTCGCAGGTCATTCTGGATGACCTGCACATACTGAGGATTCCGTAGAGCAGCCGCCGGGTGATATATTGGCATGAATCGCTGTTCATCCTTGACCAGAATCGTGCCACGCACCTGCCCGATGGAGTATTGCTCTCCGAAGAAGAAGCGCAATGCTGTATTGCCCAGCAAGCAGATGACCTCCGGCTCCACCACGGCCAGCTGCGCATACAGGTAGAGCGAACAGGCCGAGACCTCGGAAGGCTCCGGCACACGGTTGTTTGGCGGCCTGCACTTGACGATATTGCAGATGTAGCACTCTCTGCGGCTCAGCCCCTCGGCTATTAGGATCCTGTCCAGCAAACGCCCCGCCTGGCCGACGAATGGGATGCCCGACAAGTCTTCCTCACGTCCCGGGCCTTCGCCCACAAAACAGATCTGGGCGTGGGCCGATCCGACGCCTGGGACGGCCTTCGTTCGGGTGGCTCCAAGCTTGCACTTCTGACAGGACGCGACTTCCTCGGCAATTGAGGCCAGGAGAGTCTCTTTCATGTCAGACCGCCCGAACATGTTAGTCCGATGCCCCCGAGCCCGAGGATGTTTCTTCATCCAAGGGTGTTCTGCATGTTTCCTCACTGCCCCCTGGGACGTTCCTGCAATACGGGGGGTGCTTCTGAGGGGTGCTCTCGATGGGCGTGTTTCCTGAGGACCCAAAGCCACCAGCTCCCCTCCCTGTCGGTGCCAATTCGTCGACGGCCACGAGGCAGACATTCGGGACCCGTATGAACACTAGCTGTGCGATACGATCTCCCGGGAACACCGAAAAGGGCCCCTTGCCGAAGTTCGCCAGCACAACCTTCACTTCACCACGATAGTCGCTGTCGATGGTGCCCGGGGAGTTAAGAACGAATACGCCGTTTCTGGCTGCCAAGCCGGAACGACTGCGAACCTGTCCCTCGAGGCCAGGAGGCAACTCAAGCGCCAACCCCGTCCGCACCAGAGCGACCGCGCCAGGCAGAATGGTCAGCTCCTCGTCTTCTGCACTTGCAAGATCGTAGCCGGACGATCCTGATGTTGCACGCGCCAGCTGTCCCGCGCGAGAAGACAGCCTGTGAACGCCTACGCGCCATTCAATGCTTGTCGGGTCCATGGACAATCGAGACCGCCAGCTGGGAGATGTCAAAAACGTCATCGATGACGCTCAATGCTTCACCAAGCGTGATCGAGTTGACCTGTTCGGTGACGTCCGCGACCGTCCGTATCCGGTCTCTCATGTATAGCTCGGACGCGTTTCGGTGCATACGACGGAAGAAAGACTCCAGTGAAAGCAGGAATCCGCCGAGAACAGTCTCCTTGGCATGCTGAAGCTCGGCCATACTGATCTTGTCACGCCGCATGTTCTCGATCTCCTCGCGGATGACCTGCTGGACACGCAAAGCATTTTCGGGGGAACTCTCGGCTGAAACGCCCAGCAGTCCAGTATTGCTGAAGGCCACGGGAAAAGAGCCAATGCTATAGACAAGAGCCTCCTTCTCGCGGGCCCTCTGAAACAGGCGACTCGACATATTGCCACCGAAGATGCTGGACACCAGATTCAGAATCGACCCGTGCTTCGAATACTGAGCGAAGCCGGGTAGTGCCATCGCCAGATAGACCTGCTCCGTCGGTCGCTCTGTCTCTCTGCGAACAGCGGCCCGGGTGGGGATTCCCCACTCGACTCTGCCTGGTCCTCTCGCAAGCCGCCCAAAGGAATCCTCGAGAAAACGTGCCGATGCGTCGACATCGATGTCCCCCGCAAGTGAAAGAACGATGTCCGGAGCAGAAAAATGCTTATGGAAGTAGTCGACGAAGTCGCTCCGCCTGAAGGAACGCACTGACTCTACGGTTCCCAGCGGATTTGACGCAACGGGGTCGCTTCCATAGACCCCTTTGAGAAGCTCATCCGTGACGACGTCGTCGGGACTGTCCTCAAATGAGTAGATTTCCTGTTCGATGACCTTGCGCTCAAGTTCGATGGCTGCCAGTTCAAACGAGGGATGCAGAAGGATGTCGGAAAGCACGTCGAGCGCGAGAGGCATGTGAATTGCCGGAACGCGCATGTAGAACATGGTGTACTGGGTATCAGTGAATGCATTCAGTTCGCCGCCCACATTCTCAATAGCCGACGAAATCTCGAGCGAGGTTCGATGCTCTGTGCCTTTGAATAAGATGTGCTCCATGAAATGACTCAACCCATGTGTGTGGTCATCCTCAAACCGGGAGCCACTAGCAACAAGGGCCCCGACCGCTGCAGTCGGGTGCCCTTTGTCGACGTCGAAAACGACGCGGATGCCGTTGCTGAGTGTAATGACTTCCGGTTTGCGCTCTCCGCTATTGATCACCATGGTGGTGGTCATCGTGGGACTCAGGAGAAGTCTTGTCGGCATTTCCGCCAGTCAGGCCCTTGCGGGTCAGAGAGATCTTGCCATCGTCCTTGAGCGGCAGTGTCTTGACCAGAATCTGTTCGCCGACCTTGAGCACGGAATGGATGTCCTTGACATACGAGTCAGATATCTGTGAGACATGCAGCAGACCGGACTTGCCGGGTGCTATCTCCACGAAAGCGCCAAAGTCGCGCAACTCCGTCACCTTGCCCATGTAGACCTTGCCCACAACGATATCCTCGGTAATCGCGTTGATCGCATCCATGGCAATCTGACCCTTTGCCCCGTCTGGAGCAGTCACGAACACTGAGCCATCATCCTCAATATCGATGTCACATCCAGTATCGGCAATGATCTTCTTGATGACCTTGCCCCCGGGGCCGATGAGGGCGCCGATCTTGTCTCCGGGAATGTGCATCGTGAAGATGCGTGGAGCCAGCGGATTGACTTCGCCACGAGGAGCGGGAAGAACCGACAGCATCTTGTCCAGAATGAAGAGACGTGCAGTGCGGGCGTGATCCAAAGCCGCAGACAGCAGGCTGCTGTCGACGCCGTGAATCTTGATGTCCATCTGCAGTGCCGTGATGCCTCTTGCAGTGCCCGCGACCTTGAAGTCCATGTCGCCATTGGCATCTTCGGCTCCCTGGATGTCGGTCAGGATGACACTCTTGTCGCCTTCTTTCATCAGA
The DNA here is from genome assembly GCA_026390215.1 of Caldisericota bacterium. Taxonomy (GTDB): domain Bacteria; phylum Caldisericota; class Caldisericia; order Cryosericales; family Cryosericaceae; genus Cryosericum. The sequence continues at coordinate 7,063 of JAPLGJ010000160.1, read as the reverse complement.
CCCATCGCGATGCCGGCAACCGGCGCCGTGATCGGTACTCCAGCATCCATCAGTGCCAAGGTACTGCCGCAAATGGAAGCCTGCGACGTCGAACCGTTGGACTCAAGCACCTCGGAGACAACGCGAATCGAGTATGGAAACTCGCTCTCATCCGGAATGACGGGAAGCAGTGCCCTCTCTCCCAGTGCGCCGTGGCCGATCTCGCGACGCCCAGGTCCCCGCATAGGGCGGGTCTCACCCACCGAGAACGGAGGGAAATTGTAGTAGTGCATGTAATGCTTGGTAACCTCCTCCTCGAGGCTTTCGACCAACTGACCTTCTTTCTTGCCTCCGAGGGTGACAATCGAAAGGACCTGAGTCTGACCCCGGGAAAACAATCCCGAGCCATGACTCATCGGAAGAACGCCAACATCGACCCCGATCGGCCGAATCTCTTCGGGAGTGCGACCATCGATACGCACGCCTTCAGTCACGACACGATGCCGGATGAAATGTTTGATCTCTGCGTCAAGAACCTCGCCGATCTCCATTCCACTTTCGGGATACTTCGCTACGAGTTCGGTGGCGAGTTCACCCTTGAATTCATCGAGGATCTTCTCCTTCTTCAGCTTCTCCTTGTCCCTGAGCACCAGGGGAAGACGCTCCTCGATCATGGAATGAGCTTCGCTCTGAATGGCTGCATCGAGCTTCAGCTCAGGAACAATGATCTTCTCCTTGCCAGCCTGGACGCGAAGTTCTTCCTCCATGCGGCACGTCTCCTTGATCGGTTCCTGTGCCAGCACCAAGGCCTCAACCATCTCTGCTTCACTGATCTCGCGGGCCCCGGATTCGACCATGAGAATGCCATTGGCCGTGCCAGACACGATAAGATCCAGGACACTCTCGTCGATCGCAGCAGAGGAGGGGTTGAAAACAAGTTCGCCATTGACTTTGCCGACCCTTACTGCGGCGACTGCTTCAACGAACGGAGCATTGCTGATAAGAAGCGCCGCCGATACCGCGTTGATGGCCAACACGTCAGGCGAATTCTCTCCATCGGCAGACAGCACATAGACGATGACCTGCACTTCCCGACGGAAGTGCTTGGGGAACAGAGGCCGGATCGACCGGTCGATCAGCCGCGAACGAAGAATCTCACGCTCGCTGGGACGTCCTTCTCTCTTATAGAATCCACCCGGGATCTTCCCGGCCGCATACATTTTTTCGAAATAGTCGACAGTCAAGGGGAAGAAATCGAGTCCTTCTTTTGTGCTGTTGCTGACAGTGACTGCGGCGAGCACGACAGTGCCACCCATGGTCGCCAGAACAGCTCCGCCAGCCTGCTTGGCCAGCCGTCCAGTCTCATACGTGACAGGCTTGCCTGCAATACTGCCGTGAACGGTCTTTATCTCATCATTCTGCAACATTGGCTCCTACTTTCGGATTCCCAGCCGTTTGATCAATGAAGCGTAGCGGTCCTCGTCGACGCGTCTCAGACTGCTGAGAAGTCTCCGGCGCTCACCGACCAGCTTGTAGAGCCCGCGCTTGGAACTGAAATCCTTCCGATGGCTCTGCAGGTGCTCTGTAAGCGCAAGAATGCGCTTCGACAGCATTGCAACCTGAACCTCAAACGAGCCGGTATCATCTTCACTGAGCTTGAACTCACCGATAATCTTCGACTTCTGTTCGGCTGTAAGCATGTTGTACCTCCAAGGTGTCCCAAGACCCAGTTCCACGTCCAGCCGGAACGAGGGACCGAGTGCGGGAGAAATGTACTAGAATTGTACCAGAAACACAGGACAAGTAAAGGAAAACCGGTCAGCACAAGACTTCACTATGTCATTCCCTGTCAGTCGCTGACCGGTCCAAGGATGACGCGCGCCCTGAGTACGTCACGCGAGATTTGCTTCGCGAGTGCGGCCGGCGAGGCAAAAAGCGCCTCCTCGCGAAGGCGGGCCGCAAACCGTACAGACACCAGGTGCCCATATACTTGCCGGTCGAAGTCGAGCAGATGCACTTCAACGGTGCGCCTTGATGTGGCAACAATTGTCGGACGAACGCCGATGTTGCACACCCCATTCACAATCGCCCCATCCACCACGGCTCGCACCGCATAGACACCATTGCCAGGAAGCAACTTCACGGGATCAGGAACCTCAACATTTGCGGTTGGGAAACCAAGACGCCCTCCCATATGGTTTCCAGTGACGATGACTCCCTCAATGGAGTAGGAACGCCCGAGGAGCCTTGCTGCGCGTTCCACATCACCCCCCACGATGGCCGTGCGGATCACGGAACTGGAACACGGTTCCCCGTCGACCATCACGGGAGCGACGACGACGAGTCTGCGCCCCATGTTGTCGAGCATCCGCGCCATGGTCTCCGCATCGCCGGCACGGCCCTTGCCGAAGTGGAAGTCCCGACCTACGACGACAACCCATGCATTCAGGCGGCCGACAAGGATCTCGCGTACGAAGGCCTCAGCAGACAACCCCTGGAAACGAGCCGAGAAATCCTCGAGGACGATGGATTCAACCCCGTTCTTCCCAGCATACTCAACACGCTCGCTGTTCGTGGTCAGGAGACCCTGGATGCCCCGAGTCGTCAGTTTTGGATTTCGTCGGAACGTATAGATGACTGTGGCAAGACACGCCTTGCGGCCACAGTCGACCAGTTCCCGGACAATCCGCTGGTGACCGACATGAAACCCGTCGAACGCCCCCACGGCGACCGCGGAGGCAATCCCTGGAAACTCAGAAGACGACAGATAGACGCTGCTCACTCGCCAAACACCTTCACCGGCCACGCCTTCCCGCCTCTGACCGCCGCCACACCGCCCAGGCGACCATCGGGACGCTTCACCAATGCGGTCGCCTCCGCATCGATGTCGCAGCCCACGGGCAGCCCATGGCCAAATACACTCCATTGGACATCGTCAAGAACAATGTGTGGCAGTGTCGCCAGAAGACCTGCCCTGGTCTCGCCCCACGTCAGAAACGACAGGTCCCCACGCTGTACCCTGCTCCGCAGCGTTCCCAGTGACAATGTGTCGCTGATGCCAAACCCGTGGGCTCCCATACGCAGGAGTCGCCCCATACATGCCCCGCATCCCAGGACAACCCCCACATCCCGGCAGAACCCTCTGACATAGAAGCCGGGGGTCACGGTCATGCGAAACACTATACGACGAAGGTCAGCGTCCTGCCGCTCCTGCAGCACAGTCAAGCGTCGCACTGCCACCGGGACCGGAGCAAACTCGATGAGACGGCCTTGGCCTCGCATTGCCTTGTATCCTCGTACGCCATCGTGATGCTTGGCTGAAACGTGCGGGGGGACCTGCTTCGTTTGTGCTGTCACGCCTTCGATAGCCTTCTTCACGGCCGCATCCTCGAGACCGGTGGCACCCCTGCGCTCGATGACTTCCCCCTCCATATCGTCGGTCACCGTGGTAATCCCCAGAACGAGTTCGCCGACATACTCCTTTTCGCTCGGCGGAAGGAAAGAGATGAGCTTCGTTGCAGAGCCAAGGGCAATAGGAAGCACTCCCATGGCCGGAACGTCCAGTGTACCGAGAAACCCGGCCTTGTCGGCGCCGAGAATTCCCTTGACAACCCGGAGCGCACCAGCACTACTGAGGCCTCTCGGTTTGAACAGCGCAAAGAAGCCTTCCGGCTGCAACATACTCACAGGCGGGACACCACGCCACAAGCGTCGATGTCTCTTGTGCTCCGGGCTGGGCCCACCAGAGCCACCACGCGTCGGCTACGGCCCCTTCTGCACGTCGACAACAACCGAAGGCGGCGTCACCGTTGCAGAGACAACGCCCTCTATCAGCCCACCCACTGAGACAGCGTAGCTGCCATCTGCGAGCGGAGGCTGGCTGACGTCGACGTATGCCTTGATCTGGGAAGCCCCGAGGGCCATGACGGCAGAGGTCGTCCCACTGATGAGGACCGACGCGGATGTCGTACCAAGAGTAACCCTCCAACCCACTCCTGCTCCTCGAACCTCGATCGGCACGTCCGGGATGGCAAGAACGACGACCTGCTCGATGACGACACGGATCGACACGGTCTTGCTGCCGGCCACAAGGGTGACTCCCGGCGGAAGGACCAGGTCAGCCGACTTCGTGACAATCCCCGACTCGCCTGACACATCAACTGCAACTGTCGAAATCGCCTGAACCCGGCTCAACATCGCTGCCGTGCCCGTAACCATGACAATTGCCGGGGTGCACGAGCCACTCGCCACGACATATCCGCTCATCGGATGCCCGATGACACTCGGGATGACTGGTACGGTCTTCAAGGTCGCAGCGTCAAGAATCGGCAGAATGGCGACTGCCGACCGCGGAGACAACAGCACGCCGAGAACGACATTCCCCCTGGCATCATACGCGACGACGTCCCCGGCAACCGTGAGGTTGCCGCCTACCGCGGTTCCCAGCTTGTCCAGTGCAACGACCAGCGCCGCCTCCCTCACTTGGCTCACGAGCGATCCGGGGCCCGACACCTCGATGGACTCCGGCTCGACGCGCAAGGTCCCGAGGACCAGACTCAGCGGCAACGTACCGCTCACTTCTGCGTGTACAGGGACGCTCATCGTCTCCAAACGCTCAAGCTGCACATTGACTTCCTTGGGATCAACAGCCTCTACTGTCACGCCAGTAAGCCCAACGACCTGGGCTTGAACCGATGCGATGAAGGACCCCTCACTTCTTCCCCGAAAGTCGACGGTAGGCGTCACATAGCCACTCGTGACGTTCCACAGCGTATTCATGGGGCCAGCCAATGTCACCGTCACCGTGGGGAGGGTTCCTGCCAGGACATACCCTTGAGGGACGTTCACCGCAATCAACTGCGCCTCGACGGATTTGGTCGTGTCAGGACCCCTGATCCCGATGACGTAGACCCAGAGTAGGACGGCTAGGAGCACGGACACGATCTTGGAGTTAAACAGCATGGCACCGATATTACGCTTGGCCATCTCCACCTCCCTGTTGTCCGTTCGCCTTCCGTCTATGGAACAATCCGGCCAGACTGAACCTGTGCTCGCTGGCTATGGGCTTCGTCATGACCAGCAGCATTCCTCTGAGCTCAAGTGGACTCAGATAGCGCGTCAGTTTGCCGCGTACCGCAAGAGAAATAACTCCTGTCTGCTCGGACACGACGACAACAATGGCGTCAGTCTCCTCCGTAATGCCAATGGCAGCACGGTGTCTGGTTCCAAGTCCTCGCTCCAGGTCCGCACTCGCAGTCAACGGAAACAGGCACCTCGCGGCGACGATTCGATTGCCAGCTACGATGACGCCGCCATCATGGAGTGCGCTGTTGGGGTAGAAAAGCGTGGACACTGTTTCGGCTCTCACCAGGGCGTCAAGCCGGACACCAGTCTCGACGTAGTCTTCGAGGCCCGTTTGTCTCTGCATGCAGATGAGCGCCCCGATCCGGTTCATCGACAGATACTTGACGCTCTTCACAACCTCGTCAACGGACTCTTCCCAGTCGTGAACGTCCATGAACTGAGTACGTGTGTCCGATGATACCAGCTTGCTGCTGCCTAGTCGACCGAGCATCCGCCGCAGTTCAGGTTGGAAGACCATGACAAGCAGCAGGGGAAGGAACGTGGTCGAGAAACTGCGCAACCAGCTGAACACGCTGTTGAGAGCCAGCAGCCCGGCCTTGAGACTGAGCCATTCGACTCCGAACACGAGCAGATAGTAGATCACGAGACCCTGGGCCAGCTGCAGCGCGCGTGTGTTCGAGATGAGTCTCAGGACAGCGTAGAAGAGAAGGGATGTGAGGGCCACGTCGATGACGATGGAAACGCCTCGTGCTGGCGTAAGATTCACGAACAGGTCAGCAAAGAACCTCTGCAGGAAGACCATATCACCTCTCAGCAATAGCGATCATGCGCTTGGACTCGAACCCAAACCGTGATCCATCATAGTCGCCACACCAGCGTTGGGGCTGCAGCCCTGCTGCTTCAAGCAGCGCTGTCAGCTCAGTCACAGTATACATACGCAGCACCCGATGGTACTCACGCCGCACTCCCCCGCTCAGAACGACGCGTCTCGTGGAGACGGTGCCATCCGTTGCGTCGAATCGACGCTTCTCGAAGACAAGTTCTTGCTCATGTTCATGCCACTCTTCGGCTACAAAGTGCTTCACGATATAGTCACGGTTCTCAATGTCGAGGACCACATGCCCGCCTCGCCTCGTGTGCTCCGCAACTCTCTCAAGTATCTGCAGGTCACCGATCTCACCGTAGTAGCCGAATGAGCTCCAGAGAGAGATGGTCAGATCTGCTCTCACGTCAAGCTTCATGACACGACTATCCACCGCATGGAACTCGGCATTCAGCCCGAGCTGCTCAGTACGCTCGCGGCACGCAGCAATGTAGTCTGCATTCATATCCACGCCTGTCACCCTGAAGCCGAGTTTCGCAAGCTCGATGCTGTGTCGTCCCACGCCGCATCCAACATCGAGCACGACAGCTCCAGGGAGCACCGTACATAGCCTCAGGAGCTGCTGCACCTGTTGCCTTGTCCTGGCCGGGTCTACCGTATCCAGAAAGAGACGCCTGTACGTATCGTCAAAGTACTCGTGTGTCCAGTCGGCGGTCATCATGTGCCATCAATACTAAGACATCAGGGCCAAAATGCAACACGAAAGCAGCTCTTGGACTTGTCTTCTCTCTGGTCGTTCTTGACATCGGCGTCCATGCCCGTAGCATATTGGCATGAGAACCTGGCGGTGCATCATGTCTGGCATCGGCACTCCATACGAGAACATGGCCACAGACGAGGCACTGTTTGACGCTGCCTGCACGTCGGGCGTTCCAGTCCTCCGACTCTATGGATGGACGCCTGCCACCGCATCTCTTGGCTTCGCTCAGCGAGCTTCAGAGGCTCTAGATTTTGCCGAAATGGAGAGGAGACATGTTGCCTGGGTCCGACGCCCTACGGGAGGTAGAGCAGTGCTTCACGACATGGAAGTCACCTACTCGGTGTCCATCCCACAGTCGGATCCTCTCTATGCTCTGGGGCTGGAAGCGTCGTATGAGTGGATAAGCGGGCCGATTG
>JAPLGJ010000110.1 GCA_026390215.1 Caldisericota bacterium | reverse complement strand
TGCCGAGCAGATGCCGGCGCCGTTCCTGTCGCTCTTCGTGGAGGACTGTATCGTGCGCGGCCGTGACTACAACGACGGTGGGCCACGGTACAACTCGACCTACATCCAGATCACGGCGCCCGCGAGCTGCACTGACAGTTTGTCGGCGCTCAAGGCGCATGTCTTCGACCAGAAGGACTTAGTCATGGACGAGGTCCTGGCAGCCGTCGACGCCGACTTCGTGGATCACGAACGAACGCGGCTGCTGCTGTGGAACCGTTCGCCCAAGTACGGCAACGACGACCCGGCGGCGGACGACATCCTTGCGCGGCTCTTCGACACCGTCTTCGACGAGATCGACGGACGTCCCAACACCAAGGGCGGGACGTATCACGTGAACTATCTGTCGACCACGGTCCACGTGTACTTTGGTTCGGTGACCGGAGCGATGCCGGACGGCCGCCGGGCGGGACAGCCACTGTCGGATGGCATCTCGCCTGTTCAGGGAGCCGACAAGAAAGGCCCGACCGCCGTCATACAGTCGGCGGCTCGCATGGATCACGTGCGCACCGGTGGAACCCTGCTCAACCAGAAGTTCTCGCCGTCACTGGTGGAAGGGGATGTGGGACTCAACGCGCTCATGCACCTGGTTCGTTCGTATTTCAGGCTGGGCGGGCATCACATCCAGTTCAACGTCGTGACTTCTGCGACCCTGCGTGCCGCCCAGGCCGAGCCGGACAAGTACCGCGACCTCATCGTGCGCGTGGCCGGCTACAGCGATTACTTCTGTGATCTGACGCCTGGCCTGCAGGAGGAGATCATCACGCGCACCGAACAACAGTCATTCTGATCAAGGACGTCTGCCCGAGACTCTGAGATACATCGGCATGGGAGGCGACGACATGGAAGACACTCCGGAAGTCATTGGTGGCATGGTGCGGGTGGAAGGGCATCAGTACTACTGGGAACGGCATGGTGTCACCGAAAGGCCGACGCTGGTATTCCTCAACGGCATGGCGTCGAGCACAGCGTCGTGGATCAAGTATCTGCCCTTCGTCAGCGACGCCTGTGACGTCATTCTGTACGACTATCTGGGACAGGGCAAGTCCGACGCTCCCGATGAGCCGTACAGCATCGGGCAATTTGCGGACGCGCTGGATGCAGTCCTCGAGGCCAACAGGGTCCACAAGGCTTGGCTGGTTGGGGCCTCATACGGCGGTTTCGTCGCCCTGGAGATGATGCGCCTCCACGCTGACAACGTGAGGGGGTTGTTCCTGTCAGGCGTTCTCCTGGAGAGGGCACGTCTGTTCGAGATGTACCTCGACCTCTCGCTTCGGTGGTACCACGAACTGCCGTTCGAGGTCTACCCGGACTACCTGTACGAGAAGATGTTCAGCGAGAAGTACGTCCGTGGCCACAGAGATGCGGTCGAGGCAGCCAAACACCATATCGCAGGATTTAGGGATAGGATCTATCTGCTTGTGCGTCTCATGGAGGCCCAGCGGGACTGGTTGCTTGCGGTCGACGAGCGCCGGAGCGAGTACACAGGGAAGTCCATCCCTGCCTTTGTGCTGGCCGGGGCACAGGACCGTCTCATCCCACCCTGGTTCCAGGCGGCCGCAGCCACAGCTCTCGGAGGCGGCTTCGAGGCGGTCCCGGAGTGCGGGCACCCGATCTACCTGGAACAGGCGGACCTGTTCTTCAGTAGGATCAGGACCTTCGCGAGCGCCTAGTCAGCACAGTGATAATCTGGCATACCGCTGAGGCCGATCCTGACAAGTACCGTGATCTCATCGTGCGCGTGGCCGGCTACTGCGACTACTTCTGCGACCTGACGCCTGCCCTGCAAGAAGAGAGTATCGCGCGCACCGAACAACAATCGTTCTGATTCGTCGTCTCTGCTCTACTGGGAAGGACCCGGCGCCTGCTTCCTGCCCGCAACATGGGCCACGATGAAGAGTACCCCGACAACGATCAGGGGCAGGATCATCGTCGCGAACGCCATGCCTGTCCATAGGTGCCAGCGCAGCATGAGCGCCGCGGCGGACGCGAGAGTCAGGACGCCGCCGACGAAGGGGTTTCTCCATGAGACCAGCAGGACTGCGACCAGGACAAGCGACGGGATGGAGTGCATGACGAACCCACCCAGTTTCTCGAGGAGCGTCCCCTCCATTTCGAACACGTCCAGCGAGAACATCGTCAGGAACAGGATGAATACGATCATCAGGATACGCGCAATCCATACAAGAGTGACTCTTGCACGAGGACGGTTCATCGTCTTCGCCTCCCTTTCCGTGCTCCAGAGCACGGTGCAGCCAAGAGGACTGACTTGACCGATTGTCCGGGCGTCTGCGGGGCTTGCACCCTCGGCAGACACCAAGCTTGACAGTAATCTACTTTGATCATAGTCCCTTTCCCAAACACAGCAACTCGTCGAGACGGTTTGTGCCGGCGGTTATTCCGGAGTCCTGGCCCTGCCTGGAACTGGCCCATCATGGGTTCAGACAGAGAAGGGAAGCTTCCATGATCTCCGGTCCCCGAAAGATGAAGACGGCACGTTCTTGACACACCGGAGCATCGACGTATATTATATCGGTTGATAACGATATAATCGGAGAATGGCGATGCAGATGACGAGTACGGGGATGATCGACATGATTGCGGTTGCGAAAGCGTTGGGAGACCAGACACGGTCACGCATTGTCGGTGTGCTTGGTGTGCGCGCTTTGTGCGTCTGTGAGCTGAAAGTCGCCTTGAGTCTGTCGCAGGCGACCGTTTCGGACCACGTGCGTGTTCTTCTTGAAGCGGGACTCCTGACAGCGTCCAAGCGCAGCTACTGGACGCTGTATAGGATTCGCGAGGACCTGCCGCCCGAGACCCTCACGTTCGTATCTGTTCTGATGGACCAGGTTCGCTTCCAGTTTCCCGAGGACCGGAGCCGCCTGGCAGACGCCCCTACGCTGGTCTGTGGTGTCAGTCCCAAGAAGTCGTCTGTTCCAACGCGGTGGGCTGGGCAGCGTTCCCGGAAACCCGGTACAGACAAGTAGAAACTAGCAGAACTGCTTCATATCTATCTTC
>JAPLGJ010000179.1 GCA_026390215.1 Caldisericota bacterium | reverse complement strand
TTGCGTCGCAGAGGGTTTCCCGTAACGGTGAACCGTGGACCGGAGACTCCTTCGACCGGAAACCCCAGGAACACGTGCCGCGCACGGCGCGAGAACAGTCGATTCGCCCTCCCCATGACGGTGTTCTGTTCCAGAAGGTACACGGGAATCCCGTTCAGCTGCGCGGCGACGATTCCTGGCACCGATACGTATCCGCCGGTACCGATGAAGGCATCTGCATGGGCGTCCTTCATGACACGGCGCGCGGCATTCACTCCGCCTCGGGTCGCGCCTGCAAGGCGCCAAAGCGATCTGGGGGTATACAGAAGGGGAGCAGAACAAACGGTTCTGACGTCAAGTCCCGAAGAAAGGAAAACGCGTTGTTCCATACTGTCAGATCGCGCCAGCATGGTGACGGTTCCCCTGTCCGACAAACGTTCAGCAATTGCGACTGCGGGGTAGATATGCCCTCCTGTTCCTCCTCCGGCGATGATGAAGTGCATCAGACAGCCTCCGGACTTCGGGAAATGGCTCCCGCGATGCCAAGCGCGGCCATCTCGAAAACGATGTGATTGCCTCCCTGGCTGAAGAACGGTAGTGGTACTCCTGTCGTAGGAAGCAGTCCAATAACGACACCGATGTTGACGAACGCCTGCACGGCGAGGAACACTCCCAGCCCCATCACGTAGACGCGCGCAAACGGCTCAGAGGACCTCGAGGCAATTTTGAACAGGTCGAAGACGATCCAGAGAAAAATGCCGAGCACGATGGTCACGCCGACAAGCCCGAACTCCTCCGAGAATATGGCGAAAACAAAATCGTTCTCCTGGGCCGGGAAGTGGACGAATTTCTGGACGCTCCGCATGAAACCCCTTCCCGTCACTCCACCCCTCGCGACCGCAAACATGGAGTTCACCAGTTGATAAGCGACGTCCTTGGCCTTGTCGGCCGACAGTGGGTTGATGAACGAGGTCATTCTGACTTTCCATGAGTCTTTCACGTTCACTGCAATCAGGGCCACCACGCCCAAGGCAGCTGTTTGGCTGATCCAGTAGCCGAACGGAGCACCAACACCCAGCAGGATAGCGATAGAGGACCCGGCGATAACAAAGGCGGTTCCGAAATCGGGTTCCAGGGCTACCAGGACCGTGAACCCCAGCGCGAATAGCAGAAATGTGCGGTAGAATCGACGGTCATACTGGTTCAGGTACTTGCCGCTGAAGAGCTTGGCGGCGAGAAGAGGCACCACCAAAATAGCTGCCTGAGACGGCTGTAAGCCAATCGAACCCGTTCCGATCCACCGACTGGAACCGTTCACACTCCTACCGATGGCGGGAATGAGAACAGCAATCAGCAAAGCTCCTAGGGCATACGTCAGAAATCCCGAGATGTCTGCCCAGCGCATGTACTTGAACCGCGAGCAGAACCAATAGGCGAAGATGCCGACACCGACGATAATCGCTTGCTTGACGACACTAGGAGTTACGGCCACCAATTGACCTCGCGCGGCGCTGAGACTGACGGTGATACTGTAGTTTTGCAGTACCCCCAGGCAGAGCAGTATGGAAACGAGAACCAATATGCGCCTCACTGTGTGACAGCACCCATGCGACCATGCACTATCTCCCTGAATCGGTCGCCACGCTGCTCAAAATCCCTGAACATGTCGAAACTGGCACAACCAGGAGACAGAAGGAGCGTACCCCCTGCAGAAAGAAGTCGCACTCCACTACTGACAGCGTCCTCAAGCGATTCGACGTGGACAACCGTCTTCATGCCGGCCTTGCGCAGCGAATCCTCGATAGCCGGGCCGGTCGCGCCCATCACGATTGCCGACACCAGCTTCTTGTCTTGAACCAGATGTCGTGCCATCTTGTCGAATGAGACGCCCTTTGAACTGCCGCCCAGAATGACTGCATATGGTCCAGTCATGGCATCAGCAGCCGTCATGACCGATTCCGGAGTCGTCGCCTTGGAATCGTTGACGAACATCACGCCGCCCGCTGCTCCGATGTACTCCAGTCGGTGAGGAAGCCCGTTGAAGCCCCCCACAACCCTGCGAATGGTATCTGGGGAGATACCGTACAAGAAGGCCGCGAGAGCTGCGCTCATGGCATTCGCCACATTGTGCCGCCCACAGATACGCAGATCTGTCTCCCTGAACAACTCCACCGTGCGTGCCGCATCCTTGAAGACGATCACACCGTTGACAACATGCGCGCCAGAGAACACGCCGTCGCCCAGTCCGAAATAGAATATGGAAGACCCCAGCGTTGGAGCAAGCGCTCTCAGCGCGGGATCGTCCCAGTTGAGCACGATAGTGTCTTCTGCCGTCATGTTCTCGAACAAACGCTTCTTGGTGGCGAAGTAGCGCTCCGTGGTACCGTAGCGGTCAAGATGGTTCGGAACCAAGTTCGAGAAGATGGCCACTCTGGGATGGAATGCATGGACTGTCTCGAGCTGAAAGCAGCTGACCTCGAGAACCGCCGGCCCTGCCATCGGGTGTTCCACGAGGAGTTGCGACACCGGAGTGCCCAGGTTGCCTCCCGTCACCGCATTGGGATACTCCTGAGCAACCATTTCTCCAAGAAGAGCCGTGGTAGTGCTCTTGCCATTGCTTCCAGTCACTGCAAGCACTGACAGACCGGCATACGCTGCAATCTCCGTCTCACCGACGATGAGCTTGCCCATCTGTGCTGCGGTCAGGATGATCGGGGCCTCGAGCGGGACACCGGGAGAAACCACGACCACGTCGTAGGCGGCCATGATGCTCGCCGTGTTTTCTCCGAACTCAAAGGGAACTCCCGCCTGTTGCAGCAGTCGTGCGGCACGCTCGAACTTCTCGTCAGCGCTTCGCTGTTTGAATTCCGATACAAAGACGTTCACTCCCTGATCATGCAGGTACAGGGCCGCGTACAATCCGCTTGGCAATGCTCCGACCACGAAGGCAGAATTGAACGGGATCACTGGCTATCTCCACGTCATCGTCAGCGCCCCGGCGACGACAAACAGAATGCTTACAACAAAGAACCGGTCGACAATTGTCGGCTCGGGCCATCCGAGCTGCTCAAAGTGATGGTGTATCGGAGCCATGAGGAATACTCTCTTTCTGCGACCGGAGGCCTTGAAGACGGCCACCTGGATCATCACACTGATCGCCTCTCCCAGGAACAGTCCTCCCAGCAGGATCGACGAAACCTGGTTCCCGGAGGCAAACGCCCAAGCGACGAAGATGGAACCAAGCGCAAGCGACCCGGTATCTCCCATGAAGACCGATGCCTTCGCAGCGTTGAACCATAGAAACGAGACAACAAACGCCAAAGCAGCCCAGGGGAGTACTCCAGCCAGTCCTGATGGATGCACCAGTGACGCTAGTCCAGCCACGGCAAATGCGGGGAGACTGGTCTTTGCCAGAAGTCCATCAAGGCCGTCCGTCAAATTGAACGCATTCACCATGCCGACCGCGTATAGCATGGCAACGACGTAGAACGCCCAGCCAGCAAGAAGGACTCCCCCGCTCGCCAGACGAAGGGTCGGAACAATCGATGGATACGCCAGATAGAAAAAGAGCCCAGCCGCCAATGTCTGGATCAGGAGTTTCTGGTAGCCAAGGAGTCCGTCATTTCTGTGTTTGAGCTCTTTGGTCCAGTCGTCCAGGAACCCCAACAGGAGATTGATGGCCACAAAGACGAGTGTAGCGACGTCAAGCCCTGTCAAGTCTCTTCGCCCCGTCACGAAGAGATGGGCGGCCACGGCTCCGGCAATGTTGAGAACCAGCATCAGGCCACCTCCGGTAGGCGTACCCGCCTTGGACTTGTGAGAAGCGGGTCCCTCGTCCCGTATCAACTGGGTAAATCGTGTCCTGCGAAGCCAGACGATAAGGAGCGGGAAGAGAACCAGGTCAACAAGGGCAAGCACCAGAGCCAGCAACATGGCAGACCTTGCGGTCATCGCTGTCTCTCCTGCGGCCACAGACCATCAGTACTACCAACATAGCCCTGATCGCGCAACGCGAGACGCACCTCTTCCCGATCATCGAAGACAATGTCCTCGTGTTCATAGTACATGACCGTCTCGTGCCCACGACCAAGAACCAGGACCATGTCGCCCGGCCTGGCCGCAGCAACGGCACTACGAATTGCCTGCCTTCTATCTTCGATGACTGTGAAATGGTCGGTCGTGAACCCCTTCTCAATGTCGTGAACGGCAATCGACGCGTCTTCATGACGAGGGTCCTCGACGGTCACGAACGACCAGCGGCAGGCCTCCTCTGCGAGGCGGGCCATGATCGGCCGCTTCTCGCGATCGTCCGCGCCGACAGAGCCAAACACCGCCAGCAGGTCCCCCTGCACCGTCAACCTCACAGCGCCGAACAGTGCCGAGAACTCCTCCGGGGTATGGGCGTAGTCCACGACAACCTCGAACGGCTGTCCGCAGTCAATGCGTTCATAGCGTCCTGGGATATACAGCCGATGAGCAAGAGACTGCACGGCCTTGCTCAGATCGCGGGTTGGCTCAAGAGCGTGGACCGAACCGATGGCTGCCAGACAGTTGGACGCCTGGAACGCCGGGCCGATCGAAAGCTCCACGTCGAACGTGGCTCCGTCGCGGGCTAGGACCTGAAACGTGGTTCTTCCCATGGTAGACACGACATGGTCACCACGCAGGTCAGCCTCTCGCTCCAGGGAGAACGTCATGACCCGTGAGCACCCGGCTGCGTCCCTGAACGCAGCGAACGAAGGGTCGTCAGCGTTGAGAACGGCCACAGAGCCTTCATCAAGCGACGTGAACAGGCGCAGCTTGGCTGCCAGATAGGCTTCCATGGTGCCATGATATCCCATGTGATCCTGTGAGAAATTCGTGAAAACCCCACAATCAAAGCGCATGCCATGGACTCTGCCAAACGCGAGCGCGAACGAGGAAACCTCGAGCACCGCAACCTGTGCCCCCTGGCGGACCGCATGATCCAGATACCAGTTGAGCGCAAAGGCTTCGGGCGTCGTGGCGGGAAGAGCGTCCGGAGGAAAGAACTCGCCGTCGGGCATGACATATCCTGTGGTCCCAATCATGACGGACGCAATGTCAAGTCCCTGCAGAAGACGGCGAATCAGGTATGCTGTGCTCGTCTTCCCACTTGTTCCTGTAATGCCGATCATCTTCATGCGACGAGCAGGGAAGTCGAAAATGGCCTGCGAGACGAGACTCAGGAACTCACGGCAATTTGCGACGACGACGACCGGAACGTCCTGAACCTCAGGATGCTCATTCTCAGCAACGACACAGGCTGCCCCAGCGCACAGAGCGCTGGCGATGTAGGATGCCCCTTCCAGCCTGGTCCCTGAGATGGCAACGAACATAGCTCCCGGCCCGCACTCGCGCGAATCGGGCGTGACCAGACTGATCAATGCCCCCCGTCCCAGCGAAGAACGCGTGGGATCCCAGGAAGCTGGAGGAAGCATATGAAGGAGCTCAGCAAGCTCCCGTTCTTCGACGACGAATCTCATGGTTTCAACCTCAGATACTGTATCAGCTGCAGCGCAATCTTCTTGAAGGTCGGCCCCGCCACACGAAATGACGTGCGTTCTCCTTGCCGGGTCTCATGAACGCTGAGGAACACGACGACTCTGGGGTCATTCGCCGTCAGGATTCCAGCGAAGCTGTAGACGTACGACCCATCCTTCAGATAGCCTCCCCCGGGGGCGGCTATCTCAGCAGTGCCGGTCTTTCCGGCGACTTCGTAGCCGGGAATATACGCGCTGAAAACGCCGACATCCTTCTGCACGACTCCATGGAGGCCCTCGAGAACGGCCTTGGCCGTCTCCGGCTTGAACAACTGACCAACGACCCCGGGAACGTCCGTCCTCTGGTTCGCACCTGATGCGTCGACGATGTGATCGACCACGTAAGGCCGCTGCATAAGCCCTCCGTTGGCAATCGTGGCATAAAAGTTCGCCATCTGGATTGCCGTCACCGCCACGCCTTGGCCAAATCCAATCGTAGGAAGCGTCGTGTTTGACCACAGAGACATCGGAAGCAGGATACCAGACTCCTCTCCGGGCAGATCGATGCCCGTCGGTTTGCCAAAACCGTACCGGCTTGCGCAGTCGTAGAAGAGCTTGGCACCTATCTTCATGCTCAACTGGCAAAACGCCACGTTAGAGGAATGCTGCAGCATTGCATAGAGGTTCATGGCGCCATATGGATAGAGATCGTGAACGACCGTGTCGAAGACTTTGAGACTACCGCCGCTGCTGAATGTGCTCTGCAGCGTAATTGTGCCCGTCTCGAGACCGGCAACCGATGTCACCGCCTTGAACACAGAACCAGGCTCATAGTTGGCACTGATTGCCTTCTCCACAAGCGAACTCATCGAAGCGTCCTGCCAGTGCTCGGGATCTACGCCTGGCACATCTACCATCGCAAGGACCGCGTCAGTCTTTGGATCCAGGATCGTGCACGTAGCCCGCTTGCCATCGTATGTCTTCAGTGTGTCCATGAGGGCCTGCTGCGCGAAATACTGGATGTTCGAGTCGATCGTCAGCACGATGTTCTTGCCTGGTATGGCTTCGAGGACTTCCTCTGTGACGGCGGGCTCGCCGGGGTTCGACCCAGAAACCCTGCAGGTATGCCATCCGTCCGTGCCTCCAAGTTCCTTGTCGTATTGAAACTCGATTCCCGACAGACCCTGGTTGTCCGAGCCCGTGATCCCGACGACGGACGACATCAGCGCTCCCAGCGGATAGACCCGGCGATAGCCCTTGTCCAGCACGATTCCTGGTACATCAAGCCGGCGCAGAGCCTCGTATTCCACGACGCCTACCTGCTTCTTCACATAAATGAAGCTCAATGACGCGCTGCGTATCTGCTTCTCCAGCTGCGTCACCGATTCCTTGAGGACAGGGGCGATGCTGACCGCGGTCAGGTGAGGGTCTTTGACTTCCTTCATGTACAGGCCCAGGGACCATGTCGCCACATCCTGCGCCAGTACGCGCCCTGTCGAATCCTGGATCATTCCCCGCTTTGCCTTGATAGGAATGGAATCGATCTCTAGCTGCTGGTTGGCCTTGTTCACGAGCATGGAGCGGGCCACTACTTGCAGATAGACGAACCGTGACTCAATTCCTAGCGCTACAATCAGGAAAACCGTGAAAATGAGGACGAGACGTCGTCTGAACAGGTCATTGAAAGACGCGACGCCTCTCTTCATCAATTCCTTATGATCCTGACGCAGGTATTCCCGCTAGTGGAGACTGTCCAGAGTGCCGATCACCGCCGTGTTGTTGGCAGCCATACCCATTGCGCCTGCGGCAGCCCGCACCCGATCGGGTGACATGAGCTTTGTGTCGCGCTCCAGCAGCGATTCCTGCTGCTGAAGCTGTGCCTGAATGGCCGTCCTGTTCAACTCCACCTGACGCTCCAAGAACAGAGTCGTACTGTACACATAGCCATACGCGCACAGCAGACCGATGATCGTCACGCCCAGAACGATGTATCGACGCGCAGCAGCTCTTGCCGCGACCGAGACGCGCACTGTCGCGGCGGGGCGGCGGACAGTTGTGTAGTTTCCTCGGACTGCAATACTCATGGCTGCACCCTTTCCAGCACACGCAGCTTGGCACTGCGAGAGCGTCTGTTCGTCGCGACTTCCGAGTCCGTAGGCCGAATGATCTTCTTGTTGACCAGGCGAAATCCTGGCTCCCCCGAGACCGGATTCTCGCAGAGAGCCAGGTAGCTTCTCTTCACAATTCTATCTTCGAGCGAATGGTAACTGATGACCAGGAGTCTTCCGTTTAGATTCAAGAGCGATGCTGCGGACTTGAGACCATTCTCGAGAGCATTGAGCTCATCGTTGACATATATGCGCAGAGCTTGAAAGGACTTGGTAGCAGGATGCAAACGGGCGTGTCTGGTAGGGAAGACAGCGGCTACTGTCTCCGCCAATTCACTCGTCGTTTCGATCGGCGCTCGTTGCCGACGGCGCACGATCGCGCGAGCGACCTGACGCGACCTCCCCTCCTCGCCGTACTTCCACAGGATGTCGGCGATGTCTTCTTCTGGAAACGAGTTCACGATATTCCTGGCAGTGACCTTGAGATCGTCGTCCAATCGCATGTCCAGTGGTTGGTCGTGGCTGAACGAAAATCCCCTGCCTGTGCCCGTGAGTTGCTCTGAAGAAAAACCCAGATCCATCAGGATTCCGTCGAATCGCGTGTCTGGATAATCCTTCAACAACCGCGTCATGTCCCGAAAGTTTCCGCGGGTGATAACCTTGCGGGCGGCAGTATCATTCAGCCGCTCGCGGGCAATGGCAAGAACCGCTGCATCGACATCCATCATGAAAAGCGTCCCTTCGCTAGAGAGTTGGCGCCCAACCTCATAGGCGTGTCCGCCTTCCCCTGTCGTACAATCCAGATATGTTCCGTCTGGTCGAATCTGCAGGTATGTCGTGACCTCGTTCAGAAGGACCGGGGTATGGACAAACTCACTCATCTGGCCTGCAAAGCTCCGATATTTTGTTCGAAAACCTTCTCCGCTTTAGACCGGTAGGTATCCCAGATATGAACGTCCCAAATCTCCAGGTGCGTCAAGGCACCGGCGAATACGACCTCTTTGTCAAGTGAAGCATATTCACGCAAATGTTGGGGTATTGAAATGCGACCAATCTTGTCGAGTTCAACCGTTGCAGCTCCGCTGAAAAGAATGCGGACAAAGGCCCGATTGTCGGATGAGACAGGGATGAGGTCACCATAGAACCGCTCGATGATAGAGGTCCACACTCTGTCATCAAACAGGTAGAGGCATCGATCCATGCCCTTGGTGAGAACGTAGGGAGAGCCAGCGTCACATCGGTAGTGGGCGGGGAACATCGTTCGCCCCTTGTCGTCCACGGAGTAGCGGTACTCACCGATGAAACAGTTCTCCTTGTTCATGGCGTAAGTATACCACAATTTCCCACTTTTTACCACAATTCGTGGAAAAACGCCAAGAACACGTTCTAGACTATCGTTCCGCCTCCAAGTATACATCGATCGTCGTAGAAGACGACCGCTTGTCCCGGAGTGACAGCAAATACCGATTCAGTCAGACAAATGGAGATTCTGTCCTCAGAAACCCTATCGATACTGCCTTTGACCGGCTTTGACCTGTATCGTGTCACGACATCTGCGCTGAAGTGCCGCGACTTGCCGGTGGGAAGATGCTGCCATTTCAGATCGATAGCTTCAAACACATCTCTCATGCACGCACTCCGCAGCCCTACGACCAACTGGTTCGTGACGTGCCGCTTCTCCACGACATACAGCCGTGATGCAGCACTGACACCGAGGCCTGATCGCTGGCCGACTGTATAGGACGCCAACCCCTGGTGCTTCCCAATGATGGTTCCATTCGTCAGGACAATGTCTCCGGGCACGCACAGCAAGCGACGACGGACCTCTTCGCCAACTGGACCTTGTACAAAACACAAGTCCTGACTCTCGCGACTTGCCAGAAGATCCGGGTTGAACCATTGCGAGGCCAGCGCTACCACCTCCCTCTTGACACGACCTGCGAGAGGAAACAGGACCCTGCGGCGCTGCTCTGCCGAAAGCCGGTACAGGAAGTACGACTGGTCCTTCGCCCCATCCATACCGCGGGAGATCTGGTCCCCATCCCCGCTGTGGATGATTCCTGCATAGTGACCACTCGCGATAAGGTCGGCATGTAGCTCGTCGGCTGCATCAAGCAGTCCTTGCCACTTGACGCGCTCGTTGCAGAACACACAAGGATTTGGGGTTGCCCCTCCGACTACGGCCTGCCAGAACGGCTGTACGACCTGGCAATCGAAGGCATCTCTCACGTCCACATTGTGCCAAGCAATGCCAAGATGCTCACACTGGGCCTTCGCCCGTCCCGTGGAAGTGAGGTCACAGCAGGCACTGTGCTGAGAGAAGTGCAGAGTAACCCCGATGACATCTTCACCAAGCTCTTTCAGGAGCAACGCAGAGACGGCAGAGTCTACCCCTCCGCTCATTCCGACCACAACGCTCATGAACGGAATCCAGCCACCAGGCAGACTTCCCGGCGTCGCAACGGCAACGGTCGCCCTGGCTGCTTCGTGGAATCCTCCGATATACGGGCCACCTGCACTACTGCGTGGCTCCTTCCTTGGGCTTCTTCTTGACGTCAAGCCCTGACGCATCGGCGTACTCGTACGTCTCGTATCTGAGGCAGCACATCAGCTTGCCACAGACGCCCGTTATCTTGCTGGGGTTCAAGCTGAGGTTCTGCACCCGGGCACACTTGAGGCTGACCGGCTTGATCTCCTTGAGGAAACAGTTGCAGCATAACTCGCGCCCACACATGCCCACCGTCGCAAAGAAGCGGGTTTCGTCGCGAGAACCGATCTGCCACATCTGCACCTTGGCCTTCAGCGATCGGGACAGAGTGGACACGAGGGTGCGGAAGTCGACGCGGGTCTCGGCCGTGAAATAGAACACGTATTGCTTTCCGGAAAACGAGAGTTCACAGTTGACCAGGTGGATAGGGAGTTTGATCGCCCGCACCTGCTCCTTGCACAGAATCACCGCTGCGTCCTGTTTTCGCTGGTTCTCCTCAAGACGCTCGACGTCGGTCGGAGCAACCTTGCGAACGTACTTGAGGTCGCCAAGTGCACGCTTCTTGCCTGGGGCGTCGTGCCTTGGATAGCCGATGATGACGTGCGTCAGCTCCTTGTCACTGCCAATTGCAAGGACCCCTTCACCAGGGAGCAGCACAACGCTATCGCTGACTTCGATCATGTACGTCTGGTAGGACTTGGCTGAGCGAGCGCTCAGATAGCGTACCGAGGAGCAACTCGCCGACAACATATGGATGGGATCATTCATGAGTGGTCATTCTCCTCAGCTCCAGTAGGGCGTTTGTCAGAACAAGTTCAGGGTTCACGTTCTGTTCTATATGCTTCAGGCGCTCCCCCAGATGGTCCAGAAAGAGCCCAACCCTGGATTCGTCAAGCACGAAGTTCACTCGGGCCAGTTCAGGTTCAGTAGAGAGAGACATGCCTGCCGGAGGAGGAACCTTTCCCCTCGCCCGCAGAACGCTGTTCATGAAAAGCGCGAGCGTCTGCAAACCGACCGTCGCGTTGTCCCGGAGATTATTCTGACTATCCATTCTGAGGAGGTGACCGACCGTCTCAGAGAGGCTCACGTTTGCCTTGGCAAATTCCAGCAGGACTTCGAGGCCGGCTTCCCCGTCAGGCGCAGATACCTCATCCTGGAGATCCGCGGCCGTCTGGCCATTCCGCTCGACCTTCATGATCTGGACCCGCGATCGAATCGTGGGCAAGACTCGCCTGCTGTTCTGAGAGAGCAGCAGGAAGACGTTGCCCGGAACCGGTTCTTCGAGGGTCTTGAGAACCCGGTCTCCTGCGACATCGGTGAGGAAGTCTACTCCACGGAAGACGCTCACCTTGAGGCAGCCCGACGCGGTCTTGACCGACGCATACGAGATGAACTGGTCGACGGTGTCTTTTCCGAGGATGCCTGAGTCTCCAAAAATCCTGGTGTTTGCCGAACCCCCTGCGTCCACCTGTCGGCACGACGGGCACGTGTCACAGAATTCCCCCGGACCATGGTCGCCCCGGCAGTTGCCCGCCTTGGCAAGAGCTGCCGCCAACGCAAGTTTGGCGTCCTCATCTCTGCCTACGAGAAGGTATGCATGTGCCAGCCTGTGAGAAACAAGTGCGGCCTCGAGACATCGAGTAGCCGGACAGTCGCCGACTGCATCACTCATCCGTTTCGCTGACACCGACTATGTCTCCCGCATCGTTGTTTCTGGTTCTCTCACGCTCGTCTCCGCCAGCCTGTCCACGTCTGCTCAGGACTGCTGACGTCAAGTATACCCACCACTCCCCGCCTCTGCAATGACCGAATTCCGGGTCGACAACGAACAAACGGGCCGGCAGAGTCCCGACCCGTATTGCACATGCTTCAATGTGACTACTTTTCGATATCGGCAAGCTGCTTGTAGAGTTTCCGTTGCTCAGCCGTCAGAGTCTTGGGGACACCTATCTCGATACGAACGATGTAGTCGCCACGGCGGCGTTCTCCGACCGCCTGAGCTCCTTTCCCACGAATCCGTACTTCGGCGCCATGCTGACTTCCGGCTGGTATCGTCACGGTCTCTGTTCCACCTTCCACGAGAGGAACCGGGATGGTCGTCCCCAGCACTGCCTTGGCAGGCGACACGCGAACCGTGTGATACAGGGAACTCCCTTGTCGTTCAAACCGGGAATCGTGCTGGACGGTAATGAAGAGGTACAGGTCGCCGGTCTGGCCGCCATGTTTGCCAGCATCTCCTTGTCCTGCGATGCGTACTTTCATGCCGCTGTCGACACCTGCAGGAATCGTCACCTCTATGGTTTTGTCGGCTTTCGTAACGCCAGAACCCTTGCAAGCCGGGCATGGCGACTCTATGACCCTTCCTTCGCCCCGGCACGTGGGGCAGACCCCCGCAGTGACGACGCGCCCGAAGATGGTGTCTTGAACCTGACGGACCTCACCCCTGCCATTGCAGGTGGGGCACGCCTTGGGGGACGTACCTGAGGCCGCTCCAGTACCGTGGCAGGTCGCACACGTATCATACCGCCTGACTTGGATTTCTTGCTTGACGCCGAAAACAGCCTGTTCCAGCGTGAGAGTCATGCTGACGCTGAGGTCCCGCCCATGCGGCGTCTCCTCGCTCTGCTGACGACCAAACCCCCCCATGAAACTGCCAAAGAGGTCTCCGATGTCAAAGCCCCCGAACGTCTGGCCGGAACCGCCACCCTGGGGAGCCCAGGCCTGGCCTGCACCCGGGAAGGCAGTGGGGCCGGCTTTGCCATAGACATCATACTGCTGTCGCTTTGCAGGATCACTCAGCGTATCGTACGCCTCGTTGACGTCCGACATGTGCCTGGGTGCTTGGGGATCATCCTTGTGGAGGTCCGGATGATACTGCTTGACCAGTTCACGATAGGCCTTCTTGATATCATCCTGAGAGGCCCCCCTAGGCACTCCCATGACGTCATAGTAGTCTCGATCAGTCGCCACGTCGACCTCCACTCAGAAATTACCGCTTGACTTGAATTGCCGTCCCTATTGTTTTGGAGTCCCCTGACCCTCGACGGTTTCTCCGTCCTGAGGCGGCTGCTGAGCCTCAGCTTGATTCTGCTGAGCAGCCGCAGGTCCCTGCTGACCAGCCTGACGCTGCAAGTCCTCGGTAACCTTGGAGAACGCAGTGTTCACTTCGTCGATCTTTGCTTCAATTTCCGAGGTCTTGTTGTCACGTACCAGTTCCTCGAGTTCCGTGAGCTTCTTCTCTGCCTCCGCCTTCACATCGGGAGAGATCTTGGCAGCGTTCTCCGTCAGCGTCTTACGTCCACTGAACACAACCTGGTCAGCGCGGTTCTTGAGCTCGACTTCTTCCTTGACCTTCTTGTCCTGATCGGCGAACTGTTCCGCCTCGCGCTTCATCCGCTCGATCTCGTCGTCCTTCAGTTTTGTCGCATTCTCAATGGTAATGTGCTGTTCCTTGCCAGTCGCCTTGTCCTTGGCAGTAACGTGCACGATACCATTTGCGTCGATATCATAGCTGACCTCAATCTGTGGTTCGCCACGGCGGGCGGGGGCAATGCCGTCGAGGATGAAGCGTCCCAGCGACATGTTGTCTTTTGCCATCGGACGTTCGCCCTGCAGAACATGGATCTCGACTTGCGTCTGACTATCGCTCGCCGTCGTAAACGTCTGGGTCTTGGAGATAGGCACAGCAGTATTGCGCTTGATCATCTCGGTGAAAACGCCACCGAGCGTCTCGATGCCAAGCGTGAGAGGGGTCACATCAACAAGGACCATCCCGGTCTTTACTTCGCCGCCCAGGATTCCACCCTGGATCGCAGCGCCCATCGCAACGCACTCCATGGGGTCGACGCCGCGCTCGGGGGTCTTGCTAAAGTAGCTCTCGACGAACTTCTGAACAATCGGCATCCTGGTCGGACCACCGACAAGGATGATCTTGTCGATCCGCTGAGGGGTGAGGCCGGCGTCAGCGAGAGCCCGGTTAACCGGCTCGCGGCACCTGTCGATGATGGGCTGAACCAGAGACTCGAGCTTGGCACGCGTGATGGGCATGACCAAGTGCTTCGGACCGCTCGCGTCTGCGGTGATGAAGGGCAAGTTGATCGTCGTCTCGAAGGTCGTCGAGAGTTCCACCTTGGCCCTTTCCACGCCTTCACGAAGGCGCTGCATGGCCATCTTGTCGACACGCAAATCGATACCATTCTGACTGTGGAAGTCTTCGGCAACGTAGTTCAGAAGGGCATTGTCCATGTCGGTTCCGCCGAGCTGCGTGTCGCCCGACGTCGAAGCCACCGTGAAGACGTTTCCTCCGAAGTCCATGATCGTCACGTCCAGCGTGCCGCCACCAAAGTCGAAGACCAGGATCTTGTGCTCGCCCTCCGTCTTGTCAAGTCCATAGGCAAATGCGGCGGCCGTCGGCTCATTGATCAGACGGACAACCTCGAGCCCTGCGATTTCGCCTGCATCTTTGGTCGCTTGTCGCTGAGCGTCATTGAAGTACGCGGGTACGGTAATGACGGCCTTGGATACCTTCTGCCCAAGGAAAGCTTCTGCGTCATTCTTGATCTTGCGAAGGATGAACCCGCTGATCTGCTGCGGCGTGTAGGTCTTGCCGAACATGCTGACCGTGTAATCGGTTCCCATCTTTCGCTTGATGGCCTGAATCGTCGTCTCGGGGTTCAGAGCTGCCTGACGGCGCGCCGGCTCTCCAACGAGCACTTGTCCGTCCTTGGTGAACGCAACGTAGGACGGAACAGCCTTGCCTCCAATGCTGACACCTTCGGCCGCCGGCACAATTGTCGGTTTGCCGCCGACCACAACAGCTGCTGCAGAATTCGAAGTTCCAAGATCTATACCAATAATCTTCTCTTCCATATTCGACAAACCTCCCTAGTTGGAATACTTGCCAACAACCTGATCAGTCTTCACCAGCATCACTACTCTCAACGGTTTCCTGCGGTGCTGAGGCAACATCCACCGTCGCCGGCCGCAGCAACATCTCCCCTAGCTTGTACCCATCACGCAGGACTCTCACGACTGTATTCGCGGGCGCACCAGAATCGCTGACGACGCGAGCGATTTCGCACGTTGCGGAATCATAGGCATTGCCCTCCAACCCCTCCAGCCTGTGAACTCCATTCCTCGCGAGGAACTGGTTGAGCTGGCTGAGGACAGCCTGAGACCCTACAAGGAGGCTGGACTCGTCCTGCGTCCCTTCACCATGCTTCACGAGCTGGTCGAAACTATCGACGACTGCAAGAAGATCTAGAAACAACGCCAACTTGGTTCTGGCTTCGAAGGAACTCTTGTCGCGCTGGAGCGTCGCCTGTTCGCGGATGCGCAGCATCTGCTCCTCATGAACAGCGCTGTTGAGACGCTCTACTTCATGCTGCAACTCCCGTATCCTGGACCCAAGCGTTCTCAATGCCTCCCCCCCGTCACCATCCTCATGGTCAGGAACTGAATCCACGGGCACCTCAGGGGCCGACGGAACACGTTCCGACTCATCCTGTTCTGCACCTCGCCCCTCACCAGCTGCATACCACCTGCTTCGGTTCATCATGTATAGGCTCTCCGGTTGATACTTGCTATTCTGGCTGCGTTTCGCCCTGGACTCTCTGGGTGTTAGCACTCTCAGTACGCGACTGCTAATCGTGCAATAATTGTAGTGCAAAGCATACTGGTGTCAAGCGCCCGGTCACCGCAAACCGTTGATTTCTGGCGCAGTAACGCGATAATGTAGAGGATTCGAATACTCGGAGGCGCTCAATGTATACCGATCAGATCACAAGGAAGGAGCTCGCAAGCTTCATGGATCACACTCTCCTCAAGCCCGAGGCAACGTGCGCCGACATCGAGCGACTGTGTGCCGAAGCGGTACAGCTCGGAACGCTGGCGGTATGTGTCAACTCGTCAATGGTTGAAACCGCATCTTCGGCCCTGAAGGGGTCTG
>JAPLGJ010000100.1 GCA_026390215.1 Caldisericota bacterium | reverse complement strand
GGGGCGAGGACAGTGGGCACCCTGTAGTGGTCCGATAGGTCGTGCGGCGTGACCACGCCGTTCTTGATACGGTGGCCCCAAGGTTCGCCCTCACCAGAAAGGAGCGGCCAGCCATACGCGGCCCTCATGTTCAGTGGACCGAACACACGCTCCTGCATCAGTTGCTCCCATGTCTCGCCGGTGGCCTTCTCGGCGATGGCTGCCGCTACTGCATAGCCGGCGTTGGAGTACCGGTACACGCCCGCGGTGCCGATGGGCGGTCTCGTCAGAAGCATGCCTGCAAACGCCTGCCGCTGCTCCGCCGGCGTCCCCGTGAATGGAGGAATGCTCGCCCATTCGAAGTCCGTCGTGTAGCGCGGCAGCCCCGACGTATGGGTTAGCAGCTGCTCCAGCGTCACGCCGTCGTATCGTGGATCCATAGTGGACGCCAGCGACGGCAACGCCTGTGCCAGGGTCATGTCCCAACTGAGCTTCCCCTCCTGGACCAGCGTTGCCAGCATTGTGGCGGTCATCGCTTTGGTCATGGAGCCCACATGAAACAGGTCCGATTCCTCGACCACAGTTGTGCCGCCATCCTTGCGGACTCCGTTGGAAGCGACTTCGATGATCCCGTCCGCGTCAATGACGCACAGTTCGAGGGCAGGGAGGTGATACGTCTCGCGCAAGGTGATGGCATCAAGCTGCAGTGCCGTCGGTCGCGCGGGAATGACTGTCCCGTTCGGCGGGAACGTGGGAGCTTCTACATCGTGCACAGGAAGACTCAGGGCTATGGCGACCATTGCTGCTATGACCAGTCCCGTCCCTCCCACTGCAGTCCATCTTCGCATGTGCATTTATTCATTGTAGCACGCACGCTGGTCGCCATCCCTTCACCGTCGTGCGTACGGACAGATACTGTCGTGCGTACTACCACGTGAAGACTTGTCAGTCTTGGAGGAAGCAGTGAGCGAGGAGTACCTGTCACGACGCCAGCGGGTGCTGGCATGCGTCGGCCTGGCCGTGGTTGTGCTCGCGGCGGTTGCCGTGCGCGCATCTGTGCAGTTTGGCACAAACCTCATGCCCGGGATGAATGGAGCCTACTACCTCGTCCAGGTGCGATCCGTTATTGAGGAGGGTCACCTGGCCGAACACGACATGCCGGTCATCTTCTGGCTACAGGCCGGCTTGGCTCGACTCGTCCAGGTTCTCGGTATGCGTACTCTCGATTCCTCGATCGTACTTGCCTCGAAGCTGTTCGACAGCATCGTCCCGACACTCGCCGCCATTCCTGCCTTCCTGCTGGCCGTTCGCTGGCCTGGCGGCAGACACTCCGTGTGGGCAGGCATCACCGCCGCCACGCTGGCAGTCCTCTCGTCAGGTCCCCTCAGGATGGTCGGAGATTTCCAGAAGAACGCTCTGGGCATGCTCTGGGTCTTGAGCTGTGCGTACTGTCTGCAGCAGGGTCTCGACCGACGCTCATGGCGATATCTGACAGCGGCCGGCCTGTTCCTGGGCCTCGTCGGCGTGACCCACATCGGCGCCTTTGGCGTAACGCTGGCGTTGGCAGTCCTCGTCGTCCTGGCATGGGCTCTCGTTGCATCAGGGAGGCCACGTCGCGCCCTGCTGGTCATCGGGGGCGGTGCCGTCGCTGTCGCAGGACTGCTCGGCGTGCTGATGGTCCTCGGTGATTCGGCTCGCATCACTCGGCTCATGACCTTTCTCACCGCCCCGCTGTCACTGTTCCGTTCCAGCACTATAGGTGGTTCAGCAAGTGCGGCCACGTGGCTGCGCCTGCAGGATCCACTGACCTTCATGCTCTCGCTTGTCCTGTCGCTAGCTGCTGTGGCAGTGCTCATCTGGCGCCGGCATGAGCTTCAATCATGGGAGCGCGCGCTCGTCGTCGCTTCGGCTATCCTGACCCTCTTCCTGAGCTCACCGTTCCTCAGCCAGGACATGGCATCGCGCTTCCAGCTCATGGCATTTGCCCCTGCGGTTGTCCTCGTGGCCTTCCTTGCCGCCCGCACCGGGACCCTGGTCCTCAGGTCCGCCGTGGTCGTCGGCGTCATTGCGGTCGTCCTCGCGACGGCTCCCGGGACCGTGCAGTCGCCCAACAGCCCCTCCATCGTTGAGGCGTCGTACATAGAACTCACCAGCTTGAAGACATCGATTGGCGACCCTTCGCACACCCTCATCATCGCACGCCACGGCCTGGAGTGGTGGACTGCGTGGGCCCTGCACACCGACGTGGCCCAGGCGACAGCAGTGACGGAAACGGATTGGACCACCTACACTTCGGTCCTGTATCTGCAGGAGACCGGGGACAGCACCGGTGAGGGGATGGGAGCGCCCGGGATGAACATCAGGCTACAGTTGCCGTCCGGTCTCTTGCCCCCGAGGCAGATACCTGTCGGGACTCCACCGGTACGGCCTGGTTCCACTCCCGGGACAAGAGGCCCCCAGGGCGGCGGCCTGACGCTGCCCGCCGACGCCTCGACACTGCACAGCGGGACTTATTTCACACTTTCGAGCCTGCCGACACCTGTTGCAGAGCCCGCAAGCCCCGGCGGCGGGCTGTAGCCCGACACGGAATCTACTGCCCCTCTCTCCGCTCCCCGCTGACCTCCTCCCGGACGGACGTTGTGCATCGCCGATCCTGGGGCTACAATCAAGGCACAGTAGATTCCGCCGGAGGCAGCACATGGAATTCACACTCGAGTTCGAGAGGAACAGCGACATCATCGGCGTAGCACGGTCACGCAGCGTGGAACTGATCTTCGATACGGGCCGTGGCATCGACAAGCAAGGACTGTGGCCAATGGAAGTGCTTGTGGCGTCGCTGGGTGGATGTCTGAACCTGAACCTTGGAGCGGCGTTGCAGGAATCTGACTATGCAGTCGACCGGCTGACGATGACGATCACTGGTCATCGCGACGACGATATCCCCGCGATCGACCGCATCGACTGCCATATCGACGTCTGGTCACCCGTCCTCTCGCAGCCTGCAGCGGAGGAACTGCTTTCGTACGCAGTGGGGCGCAGTAC
>JAPLGJ010000198.1 GCA_026390215.1 Caldisericota bacterium | reverse complement strand
ACCACGTCGAGACCGCTTGTCGGTTCGTCGATGATGGCCAGTTTTGGGCGCGTCATGACGGCCCGTGACAGCAGCAACTTACGCGTCATGCCTTTGCTGTACGTGCCGATCTTGTCCCGCAACCGCTCGCCCAGTCCCGTGATATCCGAAGCTCTCTGGACATACTCGCGCTGTACCGTAGCATCGGAAGCAAACAACTCCGCCATGAACCTCAAGTATCCAAGACCCGTCAGGTTCTTGTAGGCACCGGCCTCCTCGGGCAAGTAGCTGATGATCTCGCGTATCCGGGCTGCATCCTTCTGGACGTCCATCCCGTAGACGTGAGCCGTACCCGACGTCGGTTGCAGGATAGTCGCTACGACACGCAGTGCTGTGGTCTTGCCGGCACCGTTGGGTCCGATGAGCGCGAAGATCTCCCCTTGCGCCACCTCGAAGCTGATGCCGTGCAAGGCCTCGAATTTCCCATAGCTCTTCTTCAGGTTCTCTACGACGAGTGCCTGTTCCATGCCGAAACCTCCTTGCATATTCTCACTGCCGTGCAGCCTTTCCTCACGAAGCCCGGCGTTTCACTGACGCAATTGTATCAGAATATTGGTGCAGACTGCGATGTCAATTCCAGGCGTGGAGCGTCAGGTCTGGCGAGTCTCCCAGGCCGGACCGCAAAGCCGCTGACGATCGGCGGGAGTGAGCTCATGCAAGAATGTCCTCCAGGAACTCGATACACGGCGCAGCTCCATCACTCATCAGGATACTCATCGCATCGATGTGGATATCCCGCGCACGCCGCGTCAGACCAGGAATCCCTGCCGTAAGAGCAGCCATGGTCGACCGTCTCAAGTGCTCCTGCTTGCGACGGTCAATCGCCTCAAGAGGACTTCCATATCCCGGCCCGTTCCTCGTCTTGACTTCAACCACGTGGACATGGCCGTTCTTCTCGGCAACAATGTCCAGCTCTCCATAGGTGGTACGAAGGTTTCTGGCCACCACGCGGAAACCGTGGTCAGTCAACCATCGAGCCGCAAGTTCCTCACCTGCGCTTCCGAGCGCCCGGTTGTGCTGTCCGCCCAAGGGGCAACTCCTCAGTCTCTACAAGTTGCTTGACAACGAACGTCCGCCTGTGTTCGCCGGACGGTCCCCTGGTCCGAAGGGCCTGGATGTGCTCGCGCGTGCCATAACCGACGTTGCCCTCGAATCCATATCCGTGAACATGTCGAGCCATGGCGCGCATGGCCGCATCTCGTGACACCTTGGCGGCGATGCTGGCTCCCGCAACGGATAGCACGGTCGCATCCGCATCGATGATCGCCATGGCAATCAGATGCTCCTCATGCTCGAGGAACGGTGGAAGCAGAGGACCATCGACGACGACGCCAATCCGTGAACCGATGCCCCAGTGGTGTCTGACCGCCGGCAGGAGAAGGAGGAGAGCCTTTTCCATGGCCCGGTAGGTTGCCTGAAGAATCCCATCCGCGTCGATCTCCGCCGCGGTGGAACTCCCTGTCGCGAACAGTGCATGCGCAGGCAGAAGCTCGAAGCCCTGTTCCCGCTGGCGCTGACTCAGAAGCTTCGAATCGTTGATGAACATGGTGCCCTGCGGATCCGTAATGGCACAGGCGCCCGCATAGACTGGTCCCGCAAGCGCCCCCCTGCCCGCCTCATCGATACCGATAATGACATCGAGCTCATACCGGGACTTGATGCCTTGCTCAAAGAGCGCTAGAGCTTCGTGTCGCATGTCGTTCTCCTCGTCCGCCGATGGAAAAACCCTCCCCGTCGAAACGAGGAGGGCCGATGGTCACTGCCGCTATTGCGCGAGGCCTGTCTGGGCTCGAAGCACGACAAAGTGCTTGAGGGGCCAATAGGCAAACATCGCGCGCCCGATGATCGAACTCGTCGAAACGGTGCCAAAGGAACGCGAGTCGAGACTCACCGCCCGGTTGTCCCCCATCAGGAACAGCTGCCCCTGGGGGACTGGCGTCGGCGAGAAATCCGGCATGACGTACCCGTGCAAATACGGTTCATCGGCTACTCTGCCATCCACGTACATCCTGCCGTCCTTTGCCTCCACGGTTTCGCCCGGAAGGCCAATGACACGCTTGATATACGGGTCGCCGGTGGTAACGCCGGGCGGCCAGAAGATGATGACGTCACCCCGCCGTGGCTCGTGGAACTGGTATGAGACCTTGTCCACCATAACGAGATCGTCTGGAAACACGGTTGTCTCCATCGACGACATCTGAATCCGGTATGGCTGCACCACCCAGTGACGCAGTGCATACGACGCACCGAACGCGACCGCGATGATGATAACCCAGTCAAGTACTTCGCGAATGGCCTTATTCAAGGACTAGACTTCTCTCTTCTCCTTGACGTTGCGAGCCGTGCCGACTCTGTCTCTGAGGTAGTACAGCTTCGCACGACGGACATCGCCGTGGCGCACGACCTCAAGTCTGGCAATCATCGGAGAGTAGAGCGGGAATACCTTCTCTACACCAACGCCAGACGAGATCTTGCGAACCGTAAACGTTTCACGGCTGCCGCCGCCCTTCTTGGCAATAACGAGACCCTCAAAAACCTGGATTCTCTTCTTGCCACCTTCCACAATGTTGATGTGAACCTTGACAGTGTCGCCGACCAGAAGGACGGGCATGTCAGGCTTCACATATCTGCTCTCTACAAGGTCAATTGCATTCATTTCGGAACTCCTTTCACCGGGCTGACATTCACACAAACACACAGTCTAGCAGAACGCCCACGTTTATCAAGGCGAGAAGTACCATGCAGATCCCGCACAGTTGCCAAGGTGTCCTCACGCAGCACATTGACAAAGCGATAGAAGCCACCCTCAACAAGACTACACGTTTGCCCGAGGGCGGCCAGCCTTTTCCCTGCACTCTGCCGCGACCCCGCGCGGGATGAAACGCATGGCAAGCCGCACACGCACTTCGCGCCTGATGTGCGCGACGGCTGTGCCCAGGCTCACGTCAGGAGCGTCCCAGCAGGCGATCCAGGATGATCGCGGCTGCGCTGCGTACAGACAGGTGGTTGAACTCTGTCGGCCCCCAGATGGGCTCCAGGACATAGTCCATCTGTGCCAT
>JAPLGJ010000017.1 GCA_026390215.1 Caldisericota bacterium | reverse complement strand
AACATCGAGGACCTGGTCACCACCTTCCTTGTCAACCGGGAACACACGGGGCCTGACGCCCCCCGCGACAGAGAGGGCTGAGTCCCATGGGCTGGTCTTCGCAGCAGTCAGTGAGACTCCATCTCGAAATGGAAATCCTGTCGCGCTACTTCCCGACCTTCTTCCTCAAGGACAGCATCATCCCCGGCCATGCGGTCATCGAGGGGTCCTTGCGCTCGAACGCGGGTAGCGAATACGTCGTTCGTCTCCACGTGCCCGCCGACCTGCCAAACTCCGTCCCTATCGTCGAGGTCGTCAGCCCCGCCCTCCGAGACCGCTTCGGACACTCCCTGATCGACCTTGGGACGTCGTACCCAATGCACTTGCTGAAACCGGAGAACGGCGTCGTACGCATCTGTCACTACAGCGCCTCGCACTGGAGCCCCAATATCACATTCTCCAAAGTCCTGTTGAAAATCCGCGCCTGGATCGAAGCCTACGAAGGCCATCTGGATAGCGGCTATGCCATAGACCACTACCTTCCGCACATGGAAGCGTGACCACGAGGAGGAACACGATGGAAGAGAAGGACTCGAAGAGTGTGCTGGACCATCTGGCTCAGATCACACAGGGCAAGACGACGACCAAGAAGCTGGTCTTCGACCCGCGGACACAGGAGTTGGTACTTGTCGACGCCAAGTCCACTCAGCTCTCGCCCGACGCTGTGACAGCGGATGATCCAACGCGGGACGGCTTCTTCGCCCGCTGACTGCCATGACACCCCTGGTCTACGTGCTTGAGGAGCAGGTCCGTGACCTGCTCAGCCAGACGGGAGACATCCGCCTGGTAGATGGTGTTGCCTACGGGTTCGACGACTGGACGGTCTTCCACGCCTATACCGGGAAGCCGGTTTCCACGCCTTCTGGGCACATCTGCCCCTGTGTCGCCATACGTTCGGATGCTGCGGGGTTTGTCGACGAGGAGAGTCTTATGGTGCAGGTCCGCAGACGTCTCGACCCCGATGGGCTTCCTATCGTGGTCCTGATAGCCGGGACCGGCGTCGGGGGTTCACCCTCCTGCCGCGCACTTATCCTGACCGACGAGGGTGTCGCTGGCGCAGATACGCGATATGTCCCTCGCCGCTCTGAGTTGTTCTCTCGCAACACCGGGCTCCTGGAGACGTCGGCGCTTGCCGAAAAGAAGGTCGTCATCGTCGGTCTTGGCAGCGGCGGTTCTCCCGTCGCTCTGGAACTGGCTCGAGCGGGGGTCGGCAAGTTCACGCTCATCGATTTCGACCGGCTCGAGCTGGGAAACATCAGCCGCCATGTGTGTGGCGTGAATGATCTCGGCCGGTACAAGACGCTTGCAGTGCGGGACCAGGTGTTGCAGAAGAACCCCTTTGCCGAAGTCTCGACGATGGAGGCGAACGTCAACCAGTCGCTCAATCAGGTCGAAGACGTCGTCGCGGCGTCTGATCTGCTCATCGTCGCCTCTGACAATGACCAGAGCCGTTTCAACCTCAACCAGATGTCCCTCAACAACAACAAGGTTGCCCTGTATGGGCGTGCTATTACGCGCGCCGCGGGTGGCGACGTCCTGCGCGTGCGGCCATGGAAGGGTCCCTGCTACAACTGCGTGTTCTCCTCAGGCCTCATCGACGGGCGCGAAGAGGAGTTGTCACAGAAGCGGCAGGCCCTCGCCGTATTGCCGGCCTACGTCGAGGAAGACAAGATCAACGCCATGATCCAGGTCGGGTTGTCCTCCGACATCGCCCCTATCGCCAACATGCTGACCAAGATGGCACTGGTGGAACTGTCGCGTGGCATCGAGACTGGGATGAGCACCGTCGACGAAGACCTTGTCTCGGATTTCTACGTCTGGGCAAACCGGCGCGAAGAAGCCTACGCGAACTGGCCGCGCATGGGCTTCAAGTGGACACACCCGAGCATCCTGCGGTGGTATGCCGCCCGCGTCGACCGTGACCCCGACTGCCTGGTCTGCGGTGGTCATCTGGAAGCAGAACCTGCGACATAGCGCCACTCTCCAACGACACCGAAATGGCCCGCCCCGTGGGGCGGGCCATTGTCATATCCTGCGTGCAAGATGCGTGCTAGAAGAAGTCGTTGCGATCATCCACTCTCGTGTTCATCACACGCAGTGCGATGAACAGGATACTGAAGACGATACGAACGATCAACCAGATAACGCGCCCGACCACAGCCCAGCCGCTCAAGTCTCCCTGCGCGCGCTGATCGGGAACATTGGCCCACACGTCGCCGAACAGACCGCCTCTGGCGCGCTCCTGAGAACGCATCGCTTCCCACATCGCCTCGGCTTCAGCCTGCCGCTCGCGCGGGTCCGCCGCCGTGTTGCCCCACTGGGGGTTCCATGTCGATTGGGGGCCCGCGTCGGAAGGTGGGCTGCCGTATGCCGACTGTCCATAACTGCTGGGAGCAGCGGTCTCACCCCAGTTCTGCGACGACGCGCTGATCTGGGCATCGTACTGACGCCGCTCCTCGGGGCTGCCGAGGATATCGTATGCGGCGTTGACCCTCTCCATCATGCGAGTAGCGCTCGCGTCGCCAGGATGCAGGTCCGGGTGGTACTTCCTCACCAGGATCCGATACTGCGAGCGGATCTGTTCCGGCGACGCCGACGAGCTCACGCCGAGAACGCCGTACAGGTCCTTGTCAGGCGTCACTGTCGTCGTCCTCCGTGTCCACCGGGAGCCCAACCGCTTCGGCCAGATTCCGTTCGCTTGCCGCCCTCGCCGCATCGCCCATGGCGTCACACGCCATGCTTATGGCGAAGTGGAGCTGCGCCCGCATCTCGGGATCCGGTGACATCGTCTCGAGAGCCAGCCCCTGCTCATACTGGCGGACGGCCTGTTCATGATCCC
>JAPLGJ010000058.1 GCA_026390215.1 Caldisericota bacterium | reverse complement strand
AACCATGACAAGTTGACCGAGACGAGTGGAGGCTGTGCGCTGTGGTCACAGCGTGAGTGGGTGCGGTCCCTGCTGGCGGGCTCGGATGGAACAGACGTCACGGGGATGGGAAGACCACATGAGGACGACAGACAACTTCTTTGAACGTGTCTGGGCAGTTGCGGCGAAAGTCCCGCGCGGCAAGGTGACGACGTATGGCGCCATCGCGCGGGCGCTGGGCAGTCCCGGAGCCGCCCGGACGGTGGGCTGGGCGATGCGTGCAGCACCAGCAGGATCCCAACTGCCATGCCACCGGGTGGTCAATGCGACGGGGGCACTGTCACCAGACGATGCGTTTGGCGGAGCCGGCATCCAGCAGTCACTGCTGGAGAGTGAGGGAGTCACGTTCGACGCACAGGGACGCGTCGACTTGAAGCGTCATCTCTGGATACCATGATGGTGCTCGGCGTATGTAACTACTGTGAAGTCGTCGCTGTCCATGTGACATACTTATCGATCGGGATGAGAGGAGGCTGTGCCTTGAGATTCGGCCCCACAGGCGCTGTCAAGCGTTTGGAACCAGTGCGTCAACGCGCACTCTTCATCGGGGGGGGGGACACTCTTGAGTTTCCGTGGAATGTATCCATGCTCTTGGGCGTCAGGGATGATCGGGTGAACGATGCAAGGAGGAGACTGGAGTCCATTGAAGCGTGCAGTGGATTCTCTATCCCGCTCGTGCTGCTGGCCGACGATCTGGCCGACCACCCTCAGGCACTGTTCATGGTCGAGACACTGAGTTGGGTCGGATGGGCGATGGATCGCAGGTAGATCCACGCTATGTTGTGATGCCGGCAAGGAGGAATGATGGATGAGTACGCGGAAGTCACTGTTGTTGCGGGACAGGCTGAGGCCGAGCGCATCGTTCAGGCTCTTGGAGCTGCGGGCATCACCGCATTCTTCCACAGCACTACCGGTCTCGAAGGGATGTTTCGTGTCATGGCTGTCCAGTCGCGTGTTGCCGAGGCACGGGAGGTCGTGAGCGCGTTTCAGAGCTGTGAGTGCCAGCAGGAAGGAAACCATGATGAGCTCGAGGACCACAGCCAGAGTCGAAAGCATGTGTGCCGCCGGGGAACCGTCGAGTAGAAGAGGTGCACCAGCCCGCAGTCAGCTGAGGCATCGAGGCGATGCAGGGCATTCATGACGTACAAGAGGTGACATATGGACACATCAGGCGCACTGACTGGCATCGTCTGCCGTGAACTAGAACCGGTACTCTGGCCACACCTGGAAGCTCTGTTCGGCAAGAATGGAGCGTGCGGCGGTTGCTGGTGTCAGTGGTGGCGGATTGCGGGAGTGGAGCACTGGAAAGACGTCCAAGGGGAAGTGGCGCATTTCCGCCTTTGTCGACAAGTGCAGGAGGGGCACGCGCATGGCGTCCTCGCGTACAATGACGATAATGCCATCGGGTGGTGCTCGTTCGAACCTCGCTCTGCGTTTCCACGGCTGGAGCGTTCGCCTTCGTTCAAGGGGACGCCGGCGGAAGGGGTCTGGTTTGTAGGCTGCTTCTTCATCGAGCGGACGTGGCGCCGCCACGGCGTGGCCGACCTTCTGCTGGCAGAAGCGTTGAAGGTGATGCAGGGTGAAGGAGCCCAGATCGTCGAGGCCTGTCCCAAGGATACTCGTGGGAAAGCGCAGCCGGACGCCTTCGTCTATACCGGAACACGTGCCATGTTCGAACGTCATGGATTCCTGGTGGTGGAGGGCCCCAAGGCCGGCATCACCGTGATGCGCAAGCGGCTGGCGGTGGGGAAGGCTGCGTGAGCATCCCGCGGCTGAATCTCCTGGAACCGGAAACACCCTTCTTCTGTTCCTGGAGCGGAGGCAAGGACTGCTGCCTGGCGCTTGAGCTCAGCGCAGAGGCTGGCGCGCGGCCGGCAGTGCTGTTTACCGTCATGGACGAGACGGGAACGCGGTCACACTCGCATGGCCTGACGCTTGCTTCATTGCAGGTCCAGGCCGACGCTCTCGGGTTGCCGCTGGTCGTTCGCAGTGCATCCTGGGCGACCTACGAGGACGCATTCCTGGATGGGCTTGCGGAGATTCGAGGAATGGGGATTGTCGACGGCGTGTTCGGCGACATGACCGTCGTCGGGCACCCGGAGTGGATGGCGCACCGTACGTGGGTCGAGAGGGTCTCGAGCGCCGCCGGCATGACGGCCCATCTGCCTCTGTGGGAAATGGGCGGCGATGCTGTCCTGGCATCACAGCTGCAGCATCGTATCCGTGCTGTCATCGTGATGACACGCGACGTCGCGGTCAGTCAGGCCTTCCTGGGGCGCATACTGGATGAAACGTGCATTGAGGAGCTCAGAGCCGCGAAGTGTGATCCCACGGGCGAGGGAGGCGAGCTGCACACTGTTGTGACAAGCACTCCCTCGTTCGCTTTCGCCCTGAGGATGGTCACTGGCGCCGTCACCGAACATGACGGCTGTCACTTCCTGGCGATCGGATTGGAGCACTCGTGACGACCGTGGCGCGTTGCAGGCGATGGCGCTGCCGTTCATCTGCATGGCGCGTAGGAGGTCAGGTGTCAGCGATGCCGGAAGGCAGTGCGACGTGGTGGATTCGCCGTAACCTTCGCGAGGTGGCGGACGTAGACAAGGTGGACAGTCGGTCAGTGTCTTCAGAAGACCGGCTATGTGGGTAAGGAGCAGATATGGCTAACCAGAACACGCGTACGACCCGTTCTCCGATGGCGAACGTCGGCATTCTGCTGATCGTCGTCGGCATTGTCATCCTTGCGCTGCAGTACGTTCACATCGACCTGAGCTGGCTTCCGAAGCGGTGGATGGAAATGTCATGGCCACTGCGCATCATCATTCCCGGACTTGTGTTGTTCGTGGTGGGTCTGGTGCTGCCGGACGGGTCTGGCGAAGGACTGTCCGATGTGGGGCTGGTGGCAGCTGCGGTTGGCACGCTGC
>JAPLGJ010000196.1 GCA_026390215.1 Caldisericota bacterium | reverse complement strand
CCCTCGCAAGCACATCGCTCGCATCGATGCTCTCGGCATGGACGACAGCGGGCTGGTCGTCCACCTTTTCGAGGTCATTCGTCTCGTCACGGCCAAGTCCTGCCTCGAAGCAGGGTATCGCGTGATCATCAATTCGGGCGCAGAAGGCGGGCAGACCGTGTCGCACTTGCACGTTCACATCATCGCGGGCAAGTGTCTGGGATTCAGGGAAGGCACTCCACTCTAGAACGGCGCGAACCGGTTCTCTGCCCAGATGCGCTCCTTGAGGAGAGCAAGCACTCCTTCTTCGCTCATTTGCCACCTCTTGTGGTCGTGTCAAGTCTGTCGAGCAGGAGCCCGAGTAGAATGCGTGCCCCGTTCTTGTCCAGCGGCTTATTGTTGTTGCCACACTTGGGCGAGTACACGCAGCTCGGACAGCCATCCTTGCAGGGGCACTCGGTCACCCGGTCCAGCGCAAGGCGAACGACATCGCGAAAGCGGCCGTATGCCGATTCGGTGAGGCCGACGCCTCCAATGTGGCCATCATAGACAAAGATGCTCGGTTTCAACGTATCGCGGTGAAGAATGGTGGAGATGCCGCCGAGGTCACGCCGGTCACACAGCACGACGATCGGCATCAGGGCGATGAGCAGGTGCTCGGCTGCGTGCAGGCTCCCTGCGATGTCATAGCCGCCTTCCCCCAGCGTATGGAGCATGGCGTCAGGAACGGTGATCCAAAGCGCCATCGTCTCATAGCTGATCTCAGGCGTATCGATGTATTCCCGTCCAACTTCCATCTCGATATGGAAACTCTTCTTGATGAAGCCGACCGTCTGCTCAGACACCACGACCTTGCCGAACGACAGGCCGACGTCGCCATAGTCGCGGTGGTCCCGTTCGTTCTGCACGACAACGTCACTGCGGATGATGGCATCGGTGTAGTAGTTCTGTGTCGTGGGAGTGGCGTGCACGACCTGCTGTTCGTGGTCATTGTCCGTGACGAGATACGAGTCTCCCTGATGGAGGAACACGGCACCGGGGTAGAATTCCTCGATGACCTTGTAGGCGTCGGCTTCCTCGATGACCTGCCCGTCGCTCTGGTTGAGGATGTGGTAGCGTTTGTCCGACAGCGTCCGCAGACTCACGAACCGATGTGGATAGGTCTCCGTCGAGACGATGAGCGGGCCACGTGGCCGCAGTTTCCCCTCCGTCACCAACTGTTCGACGAGCGGCGTGCACTCTGGGCCGAAGTATTCCATGTCGACTGCTCGCAGCGGGAGTTCATATGCAGCGCAGCGGAGGTGAGCGCTCAGGATGTACTCGTTATCAGGGTTGATCGTCGGCGTGCCGAAGTGGCCTGACGTGAGAAAACTCGGCGTCTGAACAACGTATTGGTCGAGTGGGTTCGATGACGCCACAAACACGGACAGCGAATGGTCCCGTTCGCGCCCCGCCCGCCCCATCTGCTGAAAGAGGCTGGTCACGGAACCAGGGTAGCCCGCCGTGATCGACACGTCGAGGTGTCCGATGTCGATGCCGAGCTCGAGGGCATTGGTCGCGATAACGCCGGTCAGCTCACCGGACGAAAGTCGGTGTTCGATGCCCCTGCGAACGGCGGGGAGGTAGCCCGCACGATAGGTTGCGACGCGGTCCCCAAGGCGCTGGCCCTTGCCAGCTCCGGCGTCCCTGACGTACTTGTACAACAGCTCCGCTTCCTGACGCGATTTCGTGAACATGATCGTTCGCACGTCTTCCTGAACGGCGCGCTGAAAGAGCCACAATGCTTCCTTCATGACGCTCTTGCGGATGTTGTTCTGCTTGTCGACGATCCTCGGATTGAACAGCAGGAGGGTCCGCTTGCCCTCAGGGGCTCCCAAGGGATCGACTTGACGCACAATCTCACCTGTCAGCCGGGAAGCGAACTTGCCAGGTTCGTCGATCGTAGCGGACGTGACGATGAACACGGGGTGGGCGCCGTAGAAGTTGGCCAGCCGCCGAAGACGCCGCAGGAGCAGAGCCATGTGCGATCCCAGGACGCCATGGTAGTAGTGCCCTTCATCGACCACGACAAATGCCAGTCCTCGCATGAACCGTGACCAGCTCTCGTGATACGGCAGAATGCTGTAGTGGAGGCTGTCGGGGTTGGACAGGAGGAGGCGCCCGAACTTGCGCAGCTGGCGCCTCGCGTCAGGGTCCGTATCGCCATCATAGACGGCGGTGTTGATATGGTCCATGCATCGTTCCATTTCCCTGAGCTTGGCCAGCTGGTCTTCGATCAGCGCCTTCGTGGGGTAGAGGAACAGGGCTGTTGCCCCAGGATGCTTGAGGAGATGGTCGAGGACCGGAAGCTGGAAGGCGAGGCTCTTGCCACTCGCCGTGGGGCTGACCACCGTTACATTGTAGCCGCCCTCGGCGCCGTCGAAACATGCGCGCTGGAAGGCATACAGCCCGCGGATTCCCTTGTCGGCAAGGTCGGCCGACAAGTCGGGATCGACGGCTGGTGGCAGTGGGGCGAACGTCGCTTCCCGCGCTTCGAAGTCCAGTCGGCCGACGATCTGTCCGTCGTAGTCCTGCGAGGTCGTCAGCTCCCGCAGCAGGAACTGCAGTTCATGCTCTGTCATGAAACCAGTGTACCCGCAACGGGCACAACAAAAAGGCGTGCGCAGGGAGCGCACGCCTTTCGAAGGCCTCTATCGGGGAAGAATCTCAAGCGTTGTCGGCGCTGATCTTCTTGAGCTCCTCCTGTTTGGCAGTCACCTGGGCTTCAAACTCGCCGACGGCCGCCTGAACTGTGGCGAATGCGGCGGTGATGTCATCGATGGTCTTTCCCTGCTCAAGCATGGCGTACACGTTCACGCCGAATTCCTGCTTCGCGTCCTTGATCTTGCCCTGAAGACCTGTGATGTCCATCTTCAGCTTGGTGCTTGCCGCCAAGTCCTTCGCTCCGTCGGCAACCTTGCCCGCAGCACTCTTGAGCTTGTCCATCCAACCGTCTGCCATGGTTCCTCCTTGTACAGTGTCACATGCGCGTAGCGCATGTTCCTGAAAACAGCTTTCAGCGTCCGAGTAGCACCACAATAGGACCAGAGATGTCGGATAACCGACAGTGCCGCGCCAGAAATGCCCGCGCGCGGCCGCGGCTACATCTGTGTTCTGAGCTGGTTGGCCGCCTTGCGAATCTCGATGCGCAGTCGCCCGAGATTCACTTCAGCGTTCGTGAGAACCACGAGAAACGCGTCGGGCAGGTCGATCATGAAGGCCTTGCCCTTGTCGCTCTCCAGCGTAATCATGCCAATCGTTCCGATAGCCATGATGCCGGATGTCGTCGCAGCGCTCTGAAAGACACTTGCCGCCATGCCGGCGACAGACTCCTCATCCTGGTCCAGAGTGCTGGCGATGACAAGGCCGTCCTTGCTCACGACGGCGCTTCCGGTCACACCCATTTCCTTGTTCAGGTTCCGCAAGACCTCTTCCATGATGCCTCCTCATGCCCCTCTCGTGCCCTTCCAGCAGATGCGTTCCCTCGGAGCAAACAATGGACTTCCTTGTCTCTATGCTCCATTGTAGAGACGATGAAATGCAAGTCAATTGAAGAGAGACCGCGTATCCGGACATCTGGACACTTCATTGCCCCTGCGTCGATGCGCAACACCCATGTGTGCTCCCTGTCGTCACAGCGCCTTGCTTGCCAGCCGCGGCATTTTCTGGTACAATTGGCATGCAAGATTCCACACGCCTGGGATCCTGGAGTGTTCCGCATTGCGGTTCTCCGGGAGTTGAACGGGCGGAGGCAAAAAACTAACAGGAGGCACTATTGTGGCAGTCGTAACAATGAAGTCCCTGCTTGAGGCAGGCGTGCATTTCGGTCACCAGGTCCGCAGATGGGACCCGCGTATGAAACACTTCATCTTCACGCAGCGCAACGGCATTCACATCTTTGACCTCAAACAGACCGTTGCCAAGCTCGACGAGGCGTACGCGTTTCTGTCGAAGGTTTCGCGCGAAGGCGGCAACGTCATCTTCATCGGTACCAAGAAGGCTGCACAGGATATCGTTCGTGAAGAAGCGACCCGTGCAGGCGCCTGGTATGTCAACGAGCGCTGGGTCGGCGGTCTTATGACCAACTACATCACGGTCCGCAAGAGCATTGACCACCTGAAGCAGATCGACCGTGAAGAAGCCGATGGCGTCGTCGAGACGATGGGCATCAAGGAACGCACGAGGACCATGAAGTCCAAGGTTCGCCTGAGCAAGCTGTTCGGCGGTCTTCGTACCATGGAAGGCCTTCCCCGTGCGATCTACGTCATCGACACCCACAAGGAGCATAGCGCTATCCAGGAAGCACACGTGCTGGGCATTCCGGTGGTCGCCATCGTCGATACCAACTGCAACCCTGACGAGATCGACTACCAGATTCCGGCAAATGATGATGCAATCAGGTCTCTCCGCCTCATCACCGCACTCATGGCCAGTGCCCTCATCGAAGGACGCGAGGGCGTTCAGCAGTCCGAGGCAAACGAGGAGCACGCCAGTATGGCCGACTTCGCCCATGAAGCGGAGAAAGCGAAAGAGACAGAGACGGTGACAGAGGTAGAGGACAGCACGGACGACGAGAATGAGGTGAGATAATGGCAACGATTGACATGGAGACTGTCAAGGCTCTGCGCGAGCTTACGGGCACGGGCGTCCTTGACTGCAAGAAAGCATTGGTAGCTAGTGACGGCAACATTGACAAGGCGATCGACATCCTGCGGGAGAAAGGGCTGGCAAAGGCTGTCTCAAAAGCCTCTCGCGAGGCCACAGACGGCATGGTTTTCTCATACATTCATGCGGGTGGCAATCTGGGTGTTCTCGTGCAGCTCAATTGCGAGACGGACTTCGTCGCCAAGACTGACGACTTCCAGAACCTGGGCAAGGAGATTGCGATACAGATCGCAGCCACGGATCCTTCCTTCATTCGCCCGGAGGACGTTCCGGCGGAGGTCGTCGAGCATGAGAAGGGTCTCTACCGTGTCCAGCTCGAGGCTGAGAAGAAGCCGGAGCAGGTCTGGGACAAGATTGTTGAGGGGAAGCTGGCTGCGTTCTACAAGGAGAACTGCCTTATGCACCAGCCCTACATTCGCGATGAGAGCAAGACGGTTGAGGAGCTCGTCAAGACGATGATTGCCAAGACCGGCGAGAACATCGTGGTCGCGCGGTTTGCGCGCTTCAAG
This sequence comes from Caldisericota bacterium, assembly GCA_026390215.1. Lineage (GTDB taxonomy): Bacteria > Caldisericota > Caldisericia > Cryosericales > Cryosericaceae > Cryosericum. The sequence goes on along the minus strand of JAPLGJ010000196.1, from coordinate 6,067 downwards.
ATCGGCGGCAACCCCACAGTCTGCTAGTCTTCGACATACACCTACACCCATGGCGGCGTTGTACAAGAGAGTAGTGCTGAAACTCAGCGGCGAGGCCCTGAAGGGCAGCGCCGCTTCTGGCATCGATTTTTCGGTACTGCAGTTCATTGCGCGAGAGGTGCAGCAACTTCTTGGGCTTGGCGTGCAGGTTGGTGTGGTAGTTGGGGGCGGAAACATCTGGCGAGGAGCCAATGCCGAGGGTACAGGTCTGGACCGGGCCACAGCCGACTACATGGGGATGCTGGCGACCATCATGAACGGACTGGCGCTGCAATCGGCGTTCCAGCAGGTGGGACTCGAAGCGAGGGCTATGTCGGCATTGCGCCTGGATCCGGTCTGTGAGCCATACATCCGTCAGCGGGCTCTCGAACACCTCCGAAGGAACCGTGTCGTCATTTTCGTAGGAGGGACCGGTCTCCCGTATTTCACGACAGACACCGTGGCTGCCCTGCGGGCAGTTGAGGTTGGAGCAGACATCTTTCTGAAGGGCACAAACGTGGATGCAGTCTACTCCGGCGATCCACGTACGGACAAGACGGCTACGCCCTACCGTCAGCTGGGGTACGACCAGTTCCTGGCCGACCATCTGAAGGCGATGGACGCAACAGCTGTCTCTCTTTGCCGCGAGAATCATCTCCCAATTCTGCTGTTCAACATGAACAAGCCCGGGAACATCGTCCGGGCGGTGATGCAAGGCGACATTGGGACTCTGATCAAGGAGGCTTAGGTGGACAAGTACTTCACGCCAATCGATGCCAAGATGCAGGCTGCTCATCAGGCCCTTCTCAAGGACTACTCCGAGATTCGCGCTGGTCGAATCACGCCGGCCTACGTCGACGGTGTCGTCGTTGAGGCCTACGGACAGCGTAACCCTCTGAAGGATGTCGCTACGATTTCGGCTCCACAGGCGAAGGTCCTTGTCATAGAACCATGGGACAAGAACTTGTTGAAGGAAGTCGAGCGCGCCATCCTGAAGGCCAATATCGGCGTCACACCCACCAATGACGGCCAGCGTGTGCGGCTCGTCTTCCCCGATCTGACTCTTGAGGAGCGGAAGAAGATGGTAGCTCGTATCTCCCAGCTCACAGAGAAGTTCCGCGAGGAAATCCGCTCCGTTCGCCGTGAAGTGCGCGACGACATCAAGGCACAGGAGAAGGCCAAGGAACTGTCCGAGGATGAGCAGCATCGGCTCGAGGAAGAGCTTGACAAGCTCACAGAGAAACATGTCACGGAGATCAACAAAGCCCTCGAAGCCAAGGAGAAGGAGATCCTGTCTCTGTAGAGACGCCTGACGTCGTGAGCGCAACCAGTCAGCTTCATGTCGCCATTGTGCTGGACGGCAATGGCAGGTGGGCGGTGGAGCGTGGACTCCCTCGCATTGCCGGCCACAGGCAGGGCGCCCAGATCGTCCATGACATCGTGGCGGCTGCGCCCGGGCTGGGCGTGACCGCCTTGACCATTTTTGCCTTCTCGACGGAAAACTGGAAGCGACCGGCGGATGAAGTGAGCTACATCCTGCACCTGTTTGTCACCATGGTGACGAAGTGGTTGCCGGAGCTGGTTTCTCAGCACGTGCGTGTGCGGATCATCGGAGACCGTGCGGCATTGCCCACAGACGTCAGCGATTCTGTCGAGACAATCGAGAAGCGTACCGCCTCCTGCGGCGGTCTTCATCTCAACGTCGCGCTCAACTACGGAGGACGGGCTGAGATCCTGCATGCGGCCAGGGCATTTGCTGCTGAATGTGTCGCGGGAACGGCAGCGCCCCAGGATCTCACCGAAGACAGGTTCGATTCGTATCTGTGGCTGGAGGGTGAGGCTCCCGTCGATATTGTTGTCCGTACCGGGGCAGAGTCGAGGGTATCCAACTTTCTGCTGTGGGAGATGGCCTATGCCGAGTTGTTCTTTCTCGACGTGCTCTGGCCGGATTTCACGCCGGCGACGCTCGACATGATCGTGCACAAGTTCAAGTCCAGGAACCGGAGGTTTGGTGGCTCATGACAGGCAGCAAGGGTCTTGTGCTTTTTGGTTCAACCGGCTCCATCGGGACTCAGATGCTGGACGTAGTGCGAGTCCTGCCCGAGCGATACCACATCGTCGGTCTCACCGCGCGCAGCAACGACGAGATGCTCGCTGAACAGACTGTGGCCTTTCAGCCGCGCTTCGTCGCCATGTCGGACGATGCCGCCCGTGAACGGCTGACGATCAGACTGGAGCGTCATGACTTGCGCATCCCGGTGGTCAGCGATGAGGAGCTGCCGTCCATGCTCGGCAGGGTCGCTTTCGACATGCCTGTCGTCGCAGCAGCCTCGACTGACCTGGCGCAGGTCGTCTATGACCTCCTGCGATCGGGATTGCCCATGGCCATCGCCAGCAAGGAACTGCTTATCACGCTGGGAGACCTGCTGGAGCCATTCAGGGCACAGCTGCGCCCCATCGACAGTGAGTTGTCGGCGGTCTGGCAGTGTCTTGCGGGCGAGGACCCCGAGACCGTCGAGCGCGTGGTGCTGACCGCATCGGGTGGTCCGTTTCGAACAACAACGGCGGCAGACCTGGAGAGCGTGACAGCAGCACAAGCGCTGGAGCACCCCTCATGGCGAATGGGGCCCAAGGTGACCATCGATTCTGCGACGCTATTCAACAAGGCGCTCGAGTTGGCTGAAGCACACGTGCTGTTTGGTGTCGACCGCGGGCGGATCACTGCAGTGCAACACCCTCAGTCAGTCGTTCACGGGCTGGTCGAGTTCCGGGATGGCACCACACGTGCTGTTGCGTACCGTCCTGACATGCGGGTCGCCATTGCGTACGCATTGTCGGTCCCCGATCGCCCCCTGCACCAACAGGTGACCCGCCTGCATCTGGAAGAACTGGGACAACTTACATTCGAGCCCATCGACACGAAGTTTGAAGCCTTTGCCATCGGGCGTGAGGCCGAGATGCGCTCACCACGGTCCATGCTCGCACTTCTTGGCGCGGACGAGGTCGCGGTTTCACGCTTTCTCGTTGCGCAGGGCACATTTGGGGATATAGTAGCAGCCCTGCGATACGTGCTCGGCGAGACCGGGGACGAGGTCCTCAGTCCGAGTGTCCGGGCACACGTCGAAGCCGTCGCCCACGGGCGTCAACTGGCTGAACTGTGGTATGAGATGAAATACGGCACTCAGCCGGGCAACCAGAAAGGAGTCTGATCTGTGCAGATACTTGTGACGATTCTCGCGTTTGTGTTCAGCTTCACGTTGGCGACCCTGTTCCACGAGGGAGGCCATATGCTTGCTGCACGGGCATCTCATATCCAGACGGAAGAGTTTGGACTGGGATTTGGCCGTACCATTTGGTCGCGCACGCGTGGAGGAACGGCATACAAGATCAACGCCTTGCCAATTCTCGCATACGTGAAGATCAAGGGCATGGAGTCCAACTACGACGCTCCCGACGGTTTCTACACGAAGGGATGGTGGCCCCGCCTCTTCACGATGGTCGGGGGCATGCTTGGCAATCTGGTCCTGGCGTTCCTCATCTTCACCATCGTGTTCTCGACGCTTGGAGACCCGCGTGCATCCACCAAGGTGGGCACGGTGACGCCATCTTCTCTCGCAGAAACAGCAGGCCTCAAGGCAGGTGACAACATTCTCGCCATCGACGGCGTGCTCATGAGTGATTTCGACCAGATCTCGGCTGCTGTCCGAGCCAGCGAGAATCAGCAGATAGACATCCGCGTCGATCGGGGTGGATCGCAGGTCGATATCCTCGTGACGCCTGCCCTGGACGCGAAACTCGGCTATGTGGCAATCGGCTACGGGCCCGGGTTCGTCCGCTACAACCCGTTCAAGTCCGTCTGGCGCGCGCTGACGTTCACGGGAGAGTACATTGTCACCTACATCAAGGCGCTTCCACTGCTCTTCACGAAGAGAGGCGTACAATCTCTGACCGGTCCAATCGGGATAGCCCGCATGACGGGTGAAGCTGCCATGGGCGGGTTCATGAGCCTGTTGTGGATGACCGGCATCATCTCGGTGGCCATCGGGCTGACCCAACTGCTGCCCATTCCCGCGCTGGACGGCGGCTGGGTCCTGTTCCTGCTGGCAGAAGCCGTCATCCGTCGCCGCATCTCTCCAGAACGCCAGGGGACAATCCAGAGCGTCGGTCTGTTCGCGCTTCTCGGCATCATGGCCCTGATCTCGATCAAGGACGTGGTGGGAATCTTCATACGGTAGCGATGGGACGTCGCGTGTCGCGTGTCGTGGGGGTAGGGTCCGTCATGATAGGCGGCGACCATCCCGTCGTCGTGCAGACGATGACCAAGACGGATACCCGTGACATCGCGTCGACCGTGCGCCAGATCCATGAGCTGGAACTTCGTGGCTGTGAACTCGTTCGCCTCGCAGTGAAGGATATGGAGGCGGCCCGGGCTCTGCGGGCCATCAAGAGAGAGGTGTCCATACCTCTGGTAGCCGACATCCACTTCGACCCGCGCCTTGCGCTTGCGTCCATCGAAGCTGGCGTCGACAAGATCCGCCTCAACCCGTCCAACATCAAGGACCCGGCGATGGTGCGTGAGGTCGCCATGGCGGCGAAGGCATCATCTGTTCCCATCCGCGTCGGTGCGAATCTGGGGTCGATGGACCCCGGGCTTACGCGTTCAGAACGAGCCCACGCCTTGAGATGGTGGAAGCCGTACGCATCGTCGCAGGCTGCAGCGACTACCCTCTTCATCTTGGAGTCACGGAGGCGGGACCGCTGAGACAGTCACTTGTCAAGAGCAGCGCCGGCATCGGCTCCCTGCTGCTCGATGGCATCGGCGATACGATCCGGTACTCCATCAGCGGCGACCCGGGTTTGGAGGTCGACGCGGCATGGACCCTGCTTGCGGGACTGGACTTGCGAAGGCGCGGCGCACAGATTGTGTCGTGCCCGACGTGTGGTCGTTGTGAAGTTCCCGATATCCTGTCGCTCGTGGCTCAACTCGAAAACAGGCTGAGTGAGATCGTGAAGCCCGTGACTGTTGCCATGATGGGTTGCGTCGTCAACGGCGTGGGCGAGGGAACAGCGGCCGACGTCGGCATTGCCTGCGGCCATGATCAGGGCGTCCTGTTTGTGCGCGGCGAACCCGTTCGCAACGTCGAGCCTTCCGCTTTTATCGACACTCTTATCGCTGAAGCCAACAAGCTGTAGTTCTTTCCGCGTTTCTTCCCTGTGCGCCCGTGGGCTTGCGCCGCAATGCGATGAAACATGAAACAGAGACAACCCCTCAGCAAGAGCAGCGCTGAGGGGTTGTGATTACGGGGTGGAGAGCTGGCTAATGAGCCAGAGCCTTCTGCAGGCGTTCGCGAATGGAAGATGGCTCCAGCATGAGGAACAGCTTGACGATCTCCGGGCCGTCCTTGGAGCCGAACAGCGCAACGCGGATGGGACTGTAGAGCTTCCTGGCCGGGAGTGGAATCTGGTTGCGAAGGTCTTCCACCCATGCACTCATGGCATCGTCGCCCTTGCCGAACGGGATCGCGTCGAAGTGCTGCGCGAGGTACTGCAGGACCTGTGTTGCCTCTGGCGAGCTGATGACTTCCTGTGACTTCTCGTCCGTGATGACGACGTCCGGCTGGACGATGTTGCGAGCGAGCCCGAAGAGGTCCGGGAGAACCTGTGCGTTGCCCTTGGTGAGATCGATGGCAGCGAGCGTCTTGTCTTCAGGGAGTCCTCCGAATGTTGCAGCATACTGTTCGGCGAAGTCCTTCTTGAGGATCGTCAGAATGTCCGCGGCATCTTTCCTGCCAAGGTACATGTGGTTCATCCATGTCAGCTTCTTCTTGTCGAAGACAGCGCCGGACTTGCCAACACCCCCGAGCGAGAACTCCAGGATCAGCTCGTCCACGGTAAAGAACTCACGGTCGTCCTTTGGGGACCATCCCAGGAGCACGAGATAGTTGATAAGCGCCTCGGGCACGTATCCTTCGAGGCGGTACTCGCCGACTGAGACGGCGCCGTGTCGCTTCGAAAGCTTGCTGTGGTCCGGAGCAAGGATGAGTGAGAC
>JAPLGJ010000067.1 GCA_026390215.1 Caldisericota bacterium | reverse complement strand
CTTCTACCGCCAGAATCCCTACGGAGGAGGATACGCCATTGCGGCAGGCCTCCGTGACGCCGTCGACTACGTCCTCAACATGCGCTTCACGTTGGAGGAACTGGGATACCTGAGTTCGCTTGGCTACCGGGACGACTTCCTTCGGGTGCTCGAGAAGACGCGGTTCACCGGCGACATCACGGCCGTGCCCGAAGGCGAAGTCGTCTTTCCGGGGGAACCCATCATCAGCATCAAAGGACCACTCATCGAGACCCAACTCCTGGAGGGACTCATCCTCAGCACCGTGAACTTCCAGACACTCATCGCGACCAAGGCATGCCGCATGGTGTGCGCGGCCGAGGGAAGGAGCGTCTACGACTTCGGTCTCAGGCGGGCGCAGGGAGACGGCGGCATGGGTGCGAGCCGTGCGTGCTTCGTGGGAGGCGTCACGTCGACATCCAACGTCCTGCTGGCGTTCGAAGAAGGCGTGCCCGTAGGTGGGACCATGGCCCACAGCTGGATCCAGAGCTTTGGCTCGGAGCTGGAGGCGTTCCGTGCCTACGCACAGATGCATCCGGATGACTCCGTCCTGCTGCTCGACACCTATGACACGCTGAAGCAGGGACTGCCCAACGCCGTCATCGTCGGCCAAGAGCTGGAGGAACAGGGCCACCACCTCTGGGGCGTCCGGCTGGACTCCGGTGACTTCGCGTACCTCAGCAAGAAGGTGCGGGCTGTGCTCGACGAGCATGAACTGAGCCACGTCAGGATCTCGGTCAGCAACCAGCTCGACGAGTACGTCATCGAATCGCTCGTGGACCAGGGCGCCCCCATTGACATCTTCGGTGTCGGGACACGCCTGGTGACCGGCCACAACGACGGCGCGCTGGACGGCGTCTACAAGATGGTCCAGCTCAAGGGGAAGCCGATCATCAAGATCTCCGAAAACCCGGCAAAGATCAACATCCCGGGCGAGAAGGAACTGTACCGGTACTATGACTCCGGGGACGGTCTCTGGCTGCTCGACGGACTGTGCCTGGCGGGGGGCGACGACGAGCCGGCCATCTTGATGCACCCGGACTTCGACTACAAGAAGACCCAGGTGGCGGGGCTGAAGCGCGAGAACATTCGCAAGGAAATCGTCAGGAACGGCGAACTCGTGTACACGTTCCCCACCCTGCTCGAGACCGCGGCGTGGGGCGCACAGCGGTTTGCCCTGCTGTACGGCGAGCACCAGCGCTTTGCCAACCCGCACGCCTATCATATCGGCGTGAGCCGTGAGTTGTTCGACCTCCGTCGCAGCCTGATCGAGGCACGCTCATCGTGAGCCACGAACGGTTCGGTCTGGACACGGCTCTCCTTGTCGTCGACGTCCAGAATGACTTCTGCCCCGGGGGCGCCCTGGCTGTCGCCGGCGGGGACGCCATCATCCCGGTCATCAATGCATGGATACCACGGTTTGCCACCGTCCTGGCCTCGCGCGACTGGCACCCCCCGGACAGCGTCCATTTCACCAGCTGGCCTCCTCACTGCGTCGCGGGCACGGTTGGCGCACAATTCAGAGCCGGACTCGACACCGGGCGCTTCCTGCTGATCCTGGACAAGGGGACGGGCGACGTCGACGACGGCTACAGTGCGTTCGAGGCGACCAGCGAGGACCTCGAGAGCTGGCTCCGCAGCCGGGGCATCGAGCAGCTGTACGTCTGTGGCCTTGCGACCGACTACTGCGTCCTGCGGACGGTGCTCGATGCACTCCGCCTCGGGTTTGCCGTCACGGTCATCCGTGACGGCATCGCCGCGGTCGAGGTCAACCCCGGCGACGGACAGCGTGCCCTAGAAGCCATGGCAGCGGCAGGTGCCCTTGTAACAGGGGACAGTCGTACTTGTTGTAACATTTGTAACAGGGGACAGTCGTACTTGTTGTAACATCCTTCCCACAAAGCAGTATTCTGACCAGAGTGCAAGCGCGGGAGACTGACACAGTCCGTCGTTTGCTGTTCGGCCGCATCGCGGCTACGCTGAGAGAGTTCATCCTTGAGGAATGAGGTGCACGCAGACTTGAAGCAGACACGCCTGTCGAATCGCCAGATCATCCTTGTCCTGATCGTTGCGCTGCTTGTCTCCGCAGTGCCCGTGGCAGCCTCCGCGGGCGGCACGAACCCACCAGACACCTCCATCCGCGCACGCCTCAAGGATGCGGCCCTGCGCTACAACGTGCCCTCGGCTGTCCTGATGGCCATCGCGTATCAGGAATCGGGCTGGCGTCAGTTTGACGCAAGCGGAAA
>JAPLGJ010000242.1 GCA_026390215.1 Caldisericota bacterium | reverse complement strand
GGTCACGTCCAAAGAGCCAGGACGCAGCGAACGTCGTCGCGACCATCGCGACCGGTGTCCGCAGGTCGATGACCCGCGTCACCACCAGGAATGCGGCTCCCAGCAGGAGCAGCAACCCAGACGTCTCGCCGATACAGCCTGAGCGGTTGCCAAGGAACATCTGGAGGTACAGAGCCGACTTTTCGGTGACCCCGACACTCTTCATGACGTCGGTGATGGCTCCGCCCAGCTTCACGATACCGAGAGGCGTCGCAGTCGTCGTCGCGTCGACGGCAGCTGCGTGCAGAGAGGGAGACCAGCGTGTCATGAACGCCGGCCAGCTCATCAGCAGAACGGCGCGCCCCACAAGAGCGGGATTTGCGAAGTTGCCGCCGAGCCCTCCGAACAGCTCCTTGGCCACGACGATGGCGAACGCCGAGCCTACCGCAGCCATCCACAACGGTGAGGACACCGGCAGGATGAGGGCAAGCAGCATTCCCGTGATGACCGCGGACAGGTCAGTGATGTGTGTCTCGCGGCGAAGCGCTTTGCGGAACAGGAATTCGGCCGCGACGGCACTGACGACCGATACCGTAGTAACCAGCAGCGCCCGGGGTCCGAAGTAGTAGACGCCGCCGGCCAGGGCCGGGAGCAGGGCGATGATGACCATGCCCATCGTTTTCTGGATATCGTAGCCGGTCACGAAGTGTGGTGCACCGGACAAGACAAGCTTCATCGCCCTATTTTCCATGGCGGGCCTCCTTGGCACGCTGGTTGCGGAGCAGGTCCTTGCCGAGCTTGAACTGCTGGGTGAGAGGGATGCGTGCCGGGCAGACGTAGCTGCAGGCACCGCATTCGAAACAGTCGACAAGGCCGATGGCATCGGCACGATTGAGATCATCGGTGAGGAGCGCGGCATTCAGCAGCATAGGCATCAGCCGTGCCGGACAGGCATCTGCGCAGCGGCCGCAGCGGATGCACTGACGCTCCGCATACTGCTTCGATTCCGCGGCAGTGAAGAACACGATACCGCTGGTGCCCTTGGCGACCGGGATCTGCAGCGACGGTACGGCGACGCCCATCATGGGGCCGCCGAACACCACTTTGCGGAGGTCGTCGCTGATCTGAATGACGTTGGGAATGAGGTCAGCGATGACTGTCCCAATGGGAGCGTACAGGTTCTTGGGTGTCCTGCAGGCTCCGCCAGAGACGGTGAAACCACGTTCGATCAGTGGTTTGCCGTCGGTGAACGCTTCTTTGATGGCCTTGAGCGTCCCGACATTCTGGACGATGACGCCGATGTCAGCCGGCAGTCCGTGAGAAGGGACTTCACGTCCGGTGACGGCCTTGATGAGCATCTTCTCCCCGCCTTCGGGGTACTTGGTCGCAACGAGGACAGCCTCCATCGAAATACCGTGACTGTGTCCGGCAAACTGCTGTTCGATGACAGGAAGAGCATCCGCCTTGTTGGATTCGATAGCGACGACTGCCCTCGCGGCTCCCACAATGTGTGCGGCAATGGCCAATCCTTCGACGACGTCCACAGGCGATTCGATCATCGTCCGGTAGTCGATCGTCAGGTAGGGCTCGCATTCTGCGCCATTGGCAATAATGGTGTCCACGGGTTTGTCTGCAGGGGGAGCCAGCTTGACGTCAGTGGGGAAGGATGCCCCGCCCATGCCGACGATTCCCGCATCGCGCAAGCGAGCGATCGATTCCTCACGTGAGCAGACAAACGCGTCGAGTGGCGGCATGTACGCTGTTTCGTCGGTCCCGTCAGCTTCGATGAAGACAGCCATGCCGTCCTTCAGATTGCTCTGGGGAGCAGGCTCGATCTTCTTGACGATGCCAGTGATGGATGCATGAACTGCCGCGGCAGGACAGGCCTGAACGTCGCCGATCTTCTGGCCCTTCAGGACGCGGTCTCCGACCTTCACGAGCGGCTGGTTCTGGGCTCCGATGGCCTGTGTCAGGTGAATGACGACGGACGTGGGCGCTGGCACGTATTCGATGGGCAGGTCTCTGGTTGGTTCCTTGTGCTCAGGGGGGTGAATGCCACCTCTGAATGTTTTCAGACTCATCTATCCCAGTGCTCCTTTCGCTTCAGGCGGTTCGGCCTTGTGCCCGCAGTGTGGGCACGATTTCCAGTTTGTCTCCATGAGTTCGCCACACGATGGACATACCGTGCGGAGCTGATTGCCGCATGCGGGACAGAACCGGTACCTTGACTTGACTTCGTGCCCGCAGACCGGGCACTTTCTGTCCTGCTCGTCCATGAGGAATGCATAGTAGCTTCTCTCGAGCTTGAGAACGTCATTGTTCAACTTGTCCGCCATGTGGTCGTCCAGGGTCAGGGGGTCGCGGACCAGAAAGTATACAATCATAGGCAGCAGCCCGAGGCCAACCACGGTGAAGACCGACCAGACGACGGTGTTGGCACCTCTCCTCGACGTGTCCTTGATGATCCAGACGAGGATGATGGCGACAAGGACGGCCGCACCCAGCAAGATGGAACTGAGGTTCGGGACGACGGTGTTCTGCCAGAATTCGACCAGTAATGTAGTGATATGGTCACCTCCAAATTGATAAAGATATCACGGACGCACAAATGTGTAAAGGCCCATGAGCTTGCGGACTGCTCCCACGAGGTAAAGGGAGCCTGTCACAAGCAGCCACGAGCCATCTGGCGTCAGGTCTCGGGCTCTCTGGTATGCCCGCTCCGTATCGTCTTCCACGACGATGGAACCATGGGGATGATAGCGCAGGAACTTCTCCTGCAGTTCCCAGGGGCTGGCAGCCCGGCTATTGTCGGGGACGCGGGTCAGGACAATGGTGTCCATCTCTGGAGCCAGCATGCCGGCGATCCCGGCCATGTCCTTGTCCATGAGCACGCCGAACAGCATCGTGAACCGCTGGCCGGGGAAATGGGCGCGCAGCGATTCCACCAGGTACCTGGCCGCTGTCTGCGTGTGTGCACCGTCCAGAAGGACCGTTGGCATACCGGGAATGAGCTCCATGCGTCCTGGCCAGAACGTCTGCTCCAGGGCACGTCGCATGACAGGTTCAGGGACGTCGATGCCGTCCTTGACGGACAGGGCAACGACAGCCGTGATGGCGCTTGCCGCATTCTGGACCTGATGAGTCCCGCGCAGTGAAATCGTCACGTCGGCGAACGAAACCTGTCGCCCAAGGACCACGCCGGCGTAATCGAAGGTGACGGAGTCCGGTGTGAACCGCAGCGAGGAAAACGTGTAGTCTCGTCCAGCAAGGGCAATCCGGTTTTCCATCGTCTCAGCCTGGGCGAGCAGGGTCGCCTGGGCGCCCGGATAGTCCTGGTGGCCGAGGACGGTGATGCCTCCGTGCTTGATGATGCCCGCCTTCTGGGTCGCGATCTCTTCGACGGTGTTGCCAAGCCGGTCCGTATGCTCCAGTCCGATATTCGTGATGACCGCAACCTCGGGCACCGGGATAACGTTGGTGGCATCGTACAGTCCTCCAAGACCGACCTCCCACACGACCACGTCGACCTTCCTGCGGGCGAAGTGCACGATGGCCATGGCGGTGAAGACCTCGAAAACCGTGACCGGATCATCTTCCGAGATGCTGCCAATCGCACTCCAGACGGCGTCGAACACCTCAAGGAAGTCCTCGGGCGAGAGCATCCCTCCATTGATGGAAATGCGTTCGCCGACATCCACGAGAGAAGGCGAGATATACAGGCCGACTGTGTAGCCGGCTTCCTCGAGCATACGCGCCGTGAACGCACAGACCGACCCCTTGCCCTTGGTTCCTGCCACGTGAACGAATCGGAGCTGCCGTTCCGGGTTTCCCAGGCTGGCCATGATACGGCCGATTCTCTCCAGGCCCAGCTTCGAGCCAAACTTGGCGAGTGAGAATACGCAATCGAGTGCTTCAGCGTATGTCCTTCGCACGTGAGTTTCCACGCCGTGCCAGGGCTAGCCCTGTCCCTTCAGGAAGGTTCCGATGAGCTGTTCTTCCGCCTTGAGGTCTTCCAGTTTCTGCGTGTCCTTGAGGGCAACTTCGGCCGGCGCACGTGCAAGGAAGTCCTGGTTGCCCAGGCGATCCTCAAGCTTGATGGTCTCTGCGTGCAGGAGTTCCAGCTTGCTGCCGAGGACCTTGAGTTCACCTTCATAGTCGAAGTCGGCCTTCGCAAGGATCATGACCTGCATGGTCCCATAGGCGCCCTTGATGTAGCGCTGGGCCGAATCGGGCTGAGTCGCAATGTCGGCAAACCGACCGACGAACTTAACTGCCTCCACGTTTGCCATGATTGCCGCGATGTCACGTTCCGCCCCGAGCGCCACGATGCTCTGTTTCTCAGTCGGTGGCAGGTGGAAGACCGCCTTGAGGTTCCGGACTGCCTTGATGAGTCCGATGAGGAAGTCGGCCTGCGCGGCGTCCCCCGCGTACGCAGCCATTCCATCGGCTTCAGGGTACGCCGCCGTCATGATCAGATGGTCGCCGCCGTAAAGCTGCTGCGTGATCGTCTCGGTGACAAATGGGACAAACGGGTGGAGGAGGCGCAGTGTGTTTTCGAGGACGTACGCCAGCACCCAGCGGGTTGCGGGCGCCTTGGCCTCGTCACGGAGCGGGATCTTCGCGAGCTCGATGTACCAGTCGCAGAAATCGCCCCAGATGAACTCGTAGAGCCGGTGGGAAGCCTCGCCAAAGTCGTACACGTCCATCCTGGCCGTCACGTCCCGTGTCGCGTCGGCCAGACGCGTCAAGATCCACCTGTCGAACAGGCCAAGCTCGTCATCGGACGGACGGGGGCCGGCCAGCGTCTCCTTGACGCCCACGCCGGCGACGACGAACCGGGTCGCGTTCCACAGCTTGTTGATGAAGTTGCGCGACGACAGCAGTTTCTGGTCGGAGAGCAAGATGTCCTGGCCTCCATAGGTGGACAGCGAGGCCATCGTGAACCGCAGGGCATCCGTGCCGTAGGTACTGATCAGGTCCAGCGGATCCACCTGATTCTTGAGCGACTTGCTCATCTTGCGTCCCTGCTCATCACGGACAAGACCGGTGATGAAGACGGTATGGAAGGGGACGTCATCCATGAACTCGAGACCAGACACGACCATGCGGGCGACCCAGAAGAAGATGATGTCGTAGCCGGTGATGAGCAGCGACGTCGGATAGTAGTAGTTGAGAGAGGCAGTCTGCTCAGGCCATCCAAGCGTAGCGAACGGCCAGAGGGCCGAGCTGAACCACGTATCCAGGACGTCGCTTTCCTGGGTGAGATGGCTGCTGCCACATTTCGGGCAGACGTGAGGGGCGTCGACGGAAACGATGACCTCGCCGCAGTCTTGACAATGGTAGACCGGGATGCGGTGGCCCCACCACAACTGACGTGAAACACACCAGTCGTTGATGTTCTCCAGCCAGCCCTCATAGACTTTGCGCCACTTGACCGGCAGGACCTCGACCTTGCCCTCGCGTTCAGCCTCGAGTGCCCTGGCAGCCAGACCCTTCATGCGCAAGTACCACTGGTCCGTGACGATAGGTTCGATGGTGGAGCTGCAGCGTGAACAGTGCCCAACGCTGTGTTCGTAGTCGTCCACCTTGTCCAGCAGCCCCAGGGAGTTGATCTCGGCGACGATTTTCTCTCGGGCCTCAGTGACAGTCATCCCCCCGTAGTGCAAGGCGTTCTCGTTCATGAGGTCGTCGAGGCCGATGACAGCTATGTTTGGAAGGTTGTGCCGTTGGCCGACCTCGAAGTCCGTGGGGTCGTGGCCGGGAGTGATCTTCAGGGCGCCCGTCCCAAAGTCCAGCAAAACGGCTTCGTCCGCGATCACCGGGACCACCCGGTTGGCAACGGGGACGATAACGTCCTTGCCGACGATGTCCGTGTACCGCGGGTCAGCCGGGTTGACAGCGACGGCTGCATCCGCGAGGATGGTCTCCGGGCGCGTCGTCGCAATCGTGACGAACCCCGAGCCGTCGGCAAACGGGTATCGGACGTACCAGAGATGGCCCTTCTCGTTTGCGTACGCGACCTCGATGTCCGAGATTGCCGTGTGGCAATGGGGACACCAGTTGGTGATGCGCTGACCCTTGTAGAGAAGGCCTTTTTCATAGTAGTGGACGAAGGCGGCCTTGACTGCCCGCTCATACGGCTCGTCAAGCGTGAAGCGCAGACGGTCCCAGTCGACAGAGACGCCGAGCTTCTTGAGCTGGGACAGGATGATGCCTCCGTACTTCTCTTTCCACTCCCAGATGCGACGGACAAATTCGTCGCGCCCCAGTCCTTCCTTCGTCAGCCCCTGTTCCTTGATCTGACGTTCGACGACCGCCTGTGTGGCGATGCCGGCGTGATCCATCCCTGGCAGCCACAGTGTCTCGAACCCCTTCATGCGCTTGTACCGGATGGCGATGTCCTGGAGTGTCATATTGAGAGCGTGGCCGATGTGCAGGTACCCAGTGACATTGGGTGGGGGCATCATGACAACGAATGGTGTTCTGTCGGGGTTGGGCTCCGAATGGAAAGCCTTCTGGCTGAGCCACAGACGATAGACCTGTTCCTCGTACTTCGTTGCCTCATAAATCGGATCCAATTCGATTGGAGTCATCACCCAAACCTCCACGACGGTATTCGCAAAGTATAGGCTGAGACTCCTGATTGTCAATTGAACTGAGGTCCTGCGGCCCTGATTGCCACGGCCAGGAACGCGGCTATACTTTCGCTGGACTGGACCCTCTTGAGTCGGAGGACACACACGACATGTATCTGAAATCCCTTCATATTCAGGGGTTCAAAACCTTTGAGCAGAGCACGACACTGGAGCTGTCCTACCCCGTCATCGCTATCGTCGGGCCCAACGGTTCGGGCAAGAGCAACCTGGTCGATGCGTTGCGCTGGACACTGTGTGAGCAGAACCTGAGGACGCTCCGTGCCCGGTCGATGCTGGACCTCATCTTCGCCGGCAGCGCGACACGCCATCCCGTCGGCTACGCCGAAGCCGAGGTCGTGTTCAATAACGAGGGTAACGTGTTCGGCACTGGCACGGACAAGGTTACTGTGGCCCGCCGCATCTTCCGTTCCCGGGAATCGGACTTTCTCATCGACGGAACCAATGTTCAGCTTCGGGATGTCGAAGAGCTGCTGACGTCGACAGGGCTCGGGTTCCGGCACTACCCGTTCATCGGGCAGGGCGAGATAAGCCGCATCTTCACGATGAAACCCGAGGAGCGCAAGGGTCTTTTCGAAGAGGTCGCAGGTATTGCCGAGTACAAACAGCGCAAGAGGGATACCCTGGTCAAGCTGGAAGAGACGAGAGGCAACATCGCACGCGTGGAGGATCTGCTGGCCGAGCTCAACGGCAGCTATGCGCATCTCGGCGTACAGGCGGCAGCGGCACGCGAGTACATCGCCTATCAGTCGCGCCTGCGTGATCTGGACATGGACATTGCGCACGCGCGGTATCTGTCTGTGCTGCGGGAGCAGGACCGCGCCACGACGCGACTTGCCGAGGCACAGGACAAGATGGCGGAGGTCATCACAAGCCTGAACGGCCGGCAGGCGGCACATGACGACCTTCAGACCGCACAGCGGGAGCTCAGTGCATCGCTCCGCGAGAAGGCATCAGCTCTCAGCGAGGCGCGGGAGGATGCGTATCGGCTCGAGAAGGAACTGGTTTCCGTCCGCGAGAAAGCCAAGTACCTTGTAGCAGAGGTGTCGAGGCTTGTGCGTCAGGAGCAGGACTGGGATGCCAGCAGACTCCAGACGACCAGGCTGGCCGGCGAGACCGGATCGTCCATCGACCAGCTGAGGGGCGAGGAGTCGCAGGCGGGCGCGGAGCTGGCCGGAGAGCAGAGCACCTACGACGAAGTCATCCAGAGCGTCGAGCAGAGGCGCAAGAGCCTGGCCCAGGCACAGGGCCAGGTCCTGCAGCTCGAGACCGAGGTCCGTCAGTTGTTCAGCCGGTTCAACCCATTGCAGTTCGAACTGGACGAGAAGCGCAAGACGGTCGACCTGTCGGGACAGGCCACTGACGCCCCCGAACCCGAAATGGCGGCAGAACAGGTGAAGGTGGCGCGTGAGCAGGCGGATGCACTCGAGAAGACGCTGGAAGAGCGGCGAGGGCAATCTGAAGGCGCTTCCGGCGAGTTGACTGTGCTCGAACAGCAGCAGGCTGCACTTGCAGCAGACAGCAAGGGCAGGGCAATGGCTGCAGAATCCTACCGGAAGTCCCTGCAGAATGCTGCTGCGTTCGTTGCCAGCCTTGAACAGCAAATACGAAATGGGTCCACGACACGTCGCGTCCTCGATGTGGTCGACCTGGGTGAACACCGGCCGCTCCTGTTACAGCTGCTGCGGGAGGAGCTGGCCCTCGAGTTGAGCGATGATCTGTGCGATGCTCTGGCGCTGGCTGTCCGCCGTTCGGGGCAAGCGACGATAGGAGTCCGGTATGCGCCAGGGGTCGAGACAGCGGGCCGGAAGGACGTCATGCCCTCCTCGGTAGCGGCGATGGCTACCAGTCTGGCGGGCGCACCACCTCTCGTGGGCGAGCTGCTGAGCCGGCTCTTTGTCGCCGTGTCACTCGAGCAAGGACTCGTGTTCGCCCGCGAGCATCGCTACGACTTCTACAAGGTATACTGCGAAGACGGATTTGTCATCGACAGTGCGTTTGCGGTGCGGGCGCTGCGCGGGTCCATCGAACGCTCGTTTGCGGGCAAGGGCTCTGCGGAGCTTTCCCGGCTCGAGGCGGAGGCTGCCGAAGCGCTGCAGCTGACCACTGAGCAGGCACAGGCAGTGATGCTGGCGCGCGAGAAGCGAAGCGTGGTCCTGAGCGGCATACAGCAGACCGAGCGCGATCTGAAAGACGTTCAGGCGCGGCTGCAGGCGATGGTCGTGGAGGAGGAACGCCACCTTGCTGTCGAACACGAGCGTGCGAGCCGCCTGGATGCGGCACGGAGCCGTATCGTGGAACTCGAGAAGGAGCTCGCGCCTCTCCGTGAGACTCTTGCTGAACGCAGAAGCTCGCTGGCCAAGGCGCGCGACGCACAGGACGGGGCGGACAAGGCTCGCCAGAAGGCCGAGGCAGAGCTGCTTGCAGGCAAGGACAGAGTCCAGGCGCTGCAGATCCGACGAAACTCAGTGTCGGGGCGCATTCAGGCCCTGCTGGAGAAGAAGCTGGCGTATGAGGATCAGCTTGCGAGCCTTGGCATAGAGATCAAGGCGTCGCAGGATGCATTGGTGCGGGTGCGCGCCGAGCGCGTGGCGCTCGACCAGCGCACCAGTTTGCTGGACGCCCAGTTCAGGGAGAAGTCGAACGCACTGGCAGCGTTTCAGGCCGGCATCGACCAGCTCGAACTTGACAAGCGTCACAAGGACGAACAAATAGCGGTCCTGGCCGCGGAGATGGAAGGAGTCAAGGCGAGTCGTACGCGTCTCGAGGGCCGCGTACGTGAGTTGGAGGTCCTGCTGGCAGAGGGGAAGGGCAAGCTGGAGCAATTCACGGCGCGCGACGACTTTGCACAGCTGACGGAAAGGACGGAACCGGAGGCAAGCCTCGAACGCATGCAGAGCGAGATGGACGAGGTGCGCCGCAACATGACGAACCTGGAGCCCGTGAACATGGCCAGTATCAGGGAAAGCGAGGAGCTTGCGGCACGCGTTGCGCACCTCCAGGCGCAGGATGACGACCTCGCCCAGTCGCGGACGAAGCTGCTCGCGCTGATTGACGACCTCGACCGACGGGCGTCGACGCTCTTCGAAAAGACGTTCGTCGTCATCGAGAAGGCATTCCAGGAGAACTTCGTCAAGATGTTCGACGGCGGGGAGGCGAGGCTGGTGCGCCAGGAGAACGGCGAACTCACGGGCATCGACATCGACGTCATCCTTCCGGGCAAGCGGCGGCAGCCACTCGAGCTGCTCTCCGGCGGTGAGAAAGTCCTGACGGCCGCGGCCCTGCAGTTTGCTCTCTTCAAGGCCCGGCCCAGCCTGTTCTATCTGCTCGACGAGGTCGACAATGCACTCGACGAGAATAACGTTCATCGTTTTGCACGGTTGCTGCGGGAACAGGAGGGTTCGCAGTTCCTGGTCGTGACGCATAACCGTGAGACCATGCTGGCAGCGGATGTCCTTTACGGCGTGACGATGCAGGAGAGCGGCGTTTCGAAGGTCGTATCGCTTCGGCTGGACGGCGACGAAGCGCCCGCCCGCCAGCCCTGACACATCCTCTTCGCTGACCATACCTGCCAGGGCTCTCGTGTGGATTGATTCGGCTTTGCAGCATGGATCGGTGGAAGGGGCCGGGTGACCATGACCCCACTGAAGGGAGGATCGCATGAACTATCGAAAGATCGGCCGCTACGGCATGAAGGTCAGCGAGATAGCGCTGGGCAGCTGGCTTACCTATGGTGGTTCCTTCGGGCAGGAGCAGGCGGATGCGTGTGTGAAGAAGGCCTACGATCTGGGGATCAACTACTTTGATACAGCTGACGTCTACGGCGCCGGACAGACACATCCCGGTGCGGCAGAAGAGGTCTTGGCCAAGTCTCTCGAGGAGTTCGCCAGGTCTTCATACGTGCTTGCCACAAAGGCCTTCTGGCCTGTGGGTGACGGCCCCAACGACCGCGGACTGTCCAGAAAGCACATTGTGGAACAGTGCAATGCCAGCCTTAAGCGTCTCGACACTGATTACGTCGATATCTTCTATTGTCACAGATATGACCCTGAAACGCCCATTGATGAGGTTATGCGGGCATTGGATGACCTGATACGTCAAGGCAAGGTCCTGTACGCAGGGGTCAGTGAGTGGAGTGCAACTCAGATCCTGGACGCTCAGAGCACCGCCAGGCAATGGAATCTCAGCCCTATTGCCATTGATCAGCCGGCATACAATATGCTGAACAGGTACATAGAAAAGGAAGTAATGTCGATGTGCGCGAGGGAAGGATTGGGAATTGCGGTATTCAGCCCACTTGCCGAGGGGGTCTTGACAGGGAAGTACAAGAAGGGACAGAAACTTCCCCAAGGAAGCAGGGCAGCAGATCCCAAGGTCGGGCACTTTGTCGAGCGTTATTTGACCGAAGAGAACCTCACCAAGGTTGAGCGGCTTTCAACACTAGCTGCGGAGAACAGGATCACAGTGGCACAGCTGGCTCTGGCCTGGATCCTCCGTCACAAAGAGATCAGCAGCGTAATCATAGGAGCATCGCGGCCTGAGCAAATCGAAGAGAATGCAAAGGCGATCGACGTGACCCTTGAGGAGAATACCCTGGAAGCGATTGACGAGGTCCTGACCAGGTAGGGCTCACCTCGTGTGCTCATAGCAGCGAGCCAAGAAGCGGGGACCCTTGATGAGAAGGTCCCCGCCCGCTTCATTTCAACAGCCGCCGCAGCGTGTCGCCTGCCAGCTTCGGATTCGCCTTGCCCTTGCTCTTCTTCATGAGCTGGCCGACGAGGAACCCGAGCACCGCTTCCTTGCCACTCCTGAACTGCTCGACCTGGGCCGCGTTTTCCGCGATCACTTCGCGGGCAAACCCTTCGATTGCCATGGTGTCCGAGACCTGTTCCAGGCCAAGGGTTCTGACGGCTTCCATGGGCGTCGTCGCCGTGTCCATGAGAAGGGGCAGGACGTCCTTTGAGGCAGTGTTGCTGATCGCATCGTTCTCGACCATCGTGAGGAGGCCGGCCAGGGCCTCGGGCATCAGCCGGGTTTCCGCGAGTGTTGTGCCGCGCTCGTTGAGGAGCCTGGCAACCTCGGTCCCCATGTAGCTGGCGAGCTTCTTTGGGTTGTCGTACAGTGCAATCGTCTTCTGGAAGAACTCTGCCGTGGAGCGTTCCTCGGTGAGCAGGGTCGCATCATAGGGGGACAGGCCGAGGTCTCGTTCGAAGCGTGACTGCATCTCCCAGGGCAGTTCCGGCATGCGTGCCCTTGCGGATGCCAGCTCTGCCGGATCCAGCTGCAGCAAGGGCAGGTCCGGCTCCGGAAAGTAGCGGTAGTCGTTGCTGGCTTCCTTGCTGCGCATAGCGGACGTCGTTCCCTGCACTTCGTCGAAGTGCCTGGTCTCTGTCATGATGGGAGTACCGTCGGCAAGACACTGTGCCTGCCGCTGCTCCTCGTAGTCGATAGCCCGCTTGACGCTGCGGAAGCTGTTGAGGTTCTTGATCTCCACCTTCGTCCCTCGCTTTGCGGGATCCGGACTGACGGAGACATTCACGTCACACCGCATTGCGCCCTTCTCCATGTCGCCTGACGATACCCCGAGCCACCTGACAAGCCGTCTCAGGTTACGCAGGAATTCGTACGCTTCATCGCCGCTTTGCATGTCTGGTTCAGTGACAATCTCGATCAGCGGCATGCCACAGCGGTTGAAGTCGACAAGTGTCTCGCCCCCAAGCGTGATGTCCGCAGCATGCATCGATTTGCCGGCGTCTTCCTCGATATGCGCGCGGGTCAGCCGGACACTGCGGGAGCCTCGTGCGGTGACGATGGGGACTGATCCCCCTGTCGCGATCGGGCGGTCGAACTGGGTGATCTGGTAGGACTTGGGAAGGTCCGGGTAGAAGTAGTTCTTGCGTGAGAACTCGGAGACCTCGTGGACTTCGCACCCCAGTGCCATAGCGAGTCTCATGGCAAGATGCACGGCTTCGGCGTTGAGTGTGGGCAGTGCCCCCGGCAGTCCAAGGCAGACGGGGCAGACATG
>JAPLGJ010000229.1 GCA_026390215.1 Caldisericota bacterium | reverse complement strand
TGCGAGGGGCGTTTCCCCCCGAGCAATTTGGTTCAAGGCCCCCGAACACTCTTTTCCCATGCAAGGGGCTCTTCTGAGGTGCGCTTCTGCCCGGTGGAAGGTCATCCTTTTCATCATGGTTCAACCTCTCGGAATTCGAGTCACATGTCCCCCCATCGTCGTTCGCGTGTCGAGCACGGACACGAAAGCGTCCGGGGCCAACTCGGTGAGCGAGGCGCTGAGGAGTGCTATGTTCTTGCGCATGGTGGTCGTCAGGATGATCATGCGGTTGCTGTCCATACCCGACCCGGAGATTGTCGTGATGCCAAAACCCCGGTCGCGCAGATGATATGCCAGTCGGTACGGGTTCTCGTTGGGAATGATCAGCCATGTTTGGTTGCCGATTGCCAGCCTCTGTTCCAGCCAGATGCCAAACAGTGCTCCCGTTGCGTAGCCGAGAGCATAGCCGAGCATCTTGTAGATGGTCATGGTATTCAGGACCTGAGAGAGGCCGACCAGATAAACCATCACCTCAAGAAACGCAAAGATGAACGTGTACAGTCGGCGTCCCCTGACCAGGAAGTTCATCGAGAGCGTCTGAAGAGCCATGTTGACGAATTTGATTGCAAACACGATCAGCACTGACTCGGCTACCACCCAAAACTCCGCCACTCGCAACCTCCCGTTCCTGTACTGACAGGTTCAAGTATAGTGCCCACCGACTGCCGCACAAGCTGGAAGAGAAGAAGGCTGGCGTGGAGGGGTCGGATATTGAAATGTTGCTCTGCTGTGGATAACATGTGAACAGTGTGGATAGATTTATCGTCCACGCGTCTCGGCAAAGGAGGGTTCATGGCTCGACCGTTGCGTATTGAGTTCCCGGGTGCTCTCTACCTGGTTTCCGACACTGCTCCTGCAGGTCGCTCTATCATGCGGAGCGACGACGCCCGGCTGCAGTTCCTCGCGGACCTCACGACGGTAGCGGCGAGCCTGGACTGGTGCATCTACGCGTGGTGCATGTTACCGGACCGCTACAGCTTCGTCGTCGAGACGCCCCGCGGAGATCTCTGCAAAGGCATGCGTCGGTTCAGCAGCAACTACGCACAGCATATAAACCACCAGAACAAAGGCTCGGGGCGAGCCTTCCGTGGACCCTATCGTGCTGTCCTCCTGGAAACCGACGTATGGCTGCTGCCGGTCTGCCGCCACGTCGTCCTTCAACCCGTGGCATCCGCCGTGGTCGCCACCCCTGAAGAATGGCCCTGGAGCAGCTACCAGGCAACGGTCATGAGTACCCACGTGCGGAGTGCCCCGCTTGCCGCCGAGACTCTGCTGTCACGGTTCGGCCGAACACAGGAAGAGGCTGTTGCCACTTATGCCGACTACATACAAGTGGGCATCGGCCAGCCGACCCCTCTTGCCCATGTGATGCCGCCGGGTATCCTGGGAACGCCAGCGTTCGTCCAGGTGGTCACGGAGCACCTGGTGAGCAGGGCGTCCGAGCCGTCAGTCGCCGCAACACTCCTGATGCTTGCACGACCCTCTCTGGCACAGATTTTCGGACCCGATGTCAGGCGTGAACGTTCGCAGCTCCCTCTGCGCGTCGCGGCAGCCGTCCATCTTGGCTACTCGCTCGTGCAGATTAGTGACCACCTCGGCGTCCACTATACGACGGTCAGTCGATACCTCCGCGCGGCACAGGGCGGGTGCAGCAAGGCACCTCCCCCCATCTGCTGAGCGACCTTCCTGGACGCCATGAAAACAAGTCCCTGACCACCTATAAGGGCAGTCAGAGACTTGTCATCCGGACATAACTGCCGGAACTACTTACACATTATCCACAGATATGCTATGTTTTCGTACCTGACCTACTGGGCAGGGTTAAGCGGGATCACGAGCCAGCAGATGAGATAGACGAGGACGCCCGTCCCCCATGCCATCCCGAGCAGTGCCCAGGCAATGCGCACAATGGTCGGATCGATATCGAAGTATTCCGCCACGCCACCGATCACCTGGTTCTTGCGTGAGCGGTACAGCCTCTTGGAGGAATCATAACCGACTCCCGAAGACGCTAGGCGCTCACTCTCCGTATGCTCCCGCGTGTCCTGGATGGGTCCATGTTCACCGAATCCAGCGCTCGGCTGTGTCGGCGCACAGATGCCACACATGATCTTGCCGTCCACCATCACTACTTCCTCGCGAGCCAGCGCCTTTCCACACTTCGTGCAGACACCAACCGCTTCTTCATCCGGTCTGTCAAAACTCTTCATTTCCTGGTTCCTCCCTTTATAAGGACAGCTAGCCCGAGCACAAGGAACAGTCCCCCGACTG
The DNA here is from genome assembly GCA_026390215.1 of Caldisericota bacterium. GTDB lineage: Bacteria > Caldisericota > Caldisericia > Cryosericales > Cryosericaceae > Cryosericum. The sequence goes on along the minus strand of JAPLGJ010000229.1, from coordinate 6,970 downwards.
CCGATTTCCGAATAACGTCGACCACCTGAGCTGAGAAGATGTCCAGCCCCGAAAGAAACGCAAGAGAGCCAACAACGACGGCCACGACTCCCCACATTAGCCCGTTTCTCGACGTCCTGCCTTCAACTGAGTCAAGCAACGTCGACATCAAGATGGAAAGTCCCGCAGAGATGACGGCTGCTCCGGCGAAGGTCGTGAGGCTGAACCGGATGACCTCCAGGACCTGCATGAGGACAATGATGCCGACGAAACCAAGCATGGCACTCCAGAACACTGTCTCACGAGCGTTGTGCTGGAAGCCCGTCGCGACGCCGTAGATGCCCAGCAGGATCAAAAACGCCGCTAGAGGAACGAGGATGCCAAAATGGTATCCCGTCTGCGGAAATGCCTCCAGCAGGAAGTGGACGCCAAAGACGATAAGCAGAGCGCTCAGGGCGACCCGCCGGTCAATGCTGTTGCTGTTCATTGTTGTACCTCCACAAGCTGAATCTGTCCAATTGCACTGTCGATACGCACGACGAGCTGCCAGCCGGCTCCGTCGGCTGCTGCGGTATTGAGAAACGACTTGCCGCCCTCGGCCGCAAATCCCGACGACAGGACGCTGCCCAGGACATTCCCAACTGAAAGCTGTGCTCCCGGTCTGGTGGGAATGCGCACCGTACCGTTCCCCACAGCCGTGTGTAGCGAGACCTCGCAGTGCCTGCCAAGCGATCCCGACAAGTCGAGGTCGTAACTCCCGGTGATGTTGCCAATGACAAGATCCGCCATGTCCAGATTGCCGAGGCGCACTGTCGAGAAGTCCCCGGTGATATTCTCGATCTGGACGAGGTCGATAATGGATCCGGATTCGGAGGCGTCGAGCTCGAGTGCGGAGGACGCCCCGGCGAGGCGGAGCTCTTTGAGCCGAGCCTGATCCAGGATCAGTCGGGCTTCACCGACCAGTGTCAGTGTCAATGTGCCATTCTCGGGAACGACGACCGTCAGACGCTTGACCCCTGCCTGGACGGAAGAAGCACTGTCGAGGCGCAATCCGTATGTACCGGTCTTTGCACGGAAATCCCGATGGAATCCATCGCTGCCGAGGACGATGCTCGCTGAAGTCACGGCCGGGGATGTGCCCACGACAATCTCGAGGTTGTCTCCTACGATCGATATCCTGCTCGCCGAGCCGCCCGGGAGTTCCAGGACCGTTCCCTCTGCGAATGCCGGAATGACCATGAATCCTCCGTTCCGTGTCACCAGCGTCACCACGGCGGAGCCGACGACAATCAGGCTCACGACGAGAGCGGCAACCAGGACGCGCTTGCGACCAGTCATGGAAGCAGACTGCATCATGCAGCCGACCCTCCGCCCAAACCGAACAGGCGCTCACTGAGGGCAAGACTGCCGAGCAGCAGTCCCCCCACCGCGGTCAGCGTGCACAGGATCAGCAAGGATCTGAGTTCGTCGAGGTTTGGCCCGACAACGACCTGCGCCACCCGCATGATGGTCGATGAGTGTGTGGCGAGAATATACGCCCCAGTCAGAAACAGCCCGACGAACAGAGCCCCGAACAGCACCGCTGCGGCGAGGACGGCCACAGGCTCCCCATTTCTCATGCGTGTCCCCATGAGACGAGCAAAGATGCTCCGCGATGCCCTCTTCCTCTCCTGCTCTCCCTCCCACGCGTCGATACGTTCCCACACGCCACATGCGAACCCCTGCGGTGGAACAAGGTCGGGGAGGAGCGAGAGGGTCCTGGAAAGAATGCGTTCCAGCTCTTCGTCTGTCAGATGTCGTGTGTTCATGAAGCGCCTCGCTCATGCAGGGCTTCCACCTGCTTCTTCAATGCGGCTCTCGCCCGAAACAACCGGACTTTCGCCGTTCCTTCGGCAACACCAAGCCGTCCGCCGATCGTTGCAAGTGAGCACTCTTCAGCGTAGAACATCGTCAGTAGTGCGCTGTCTTCTGGAGAAATCCGTGTCATTGCCTCAACAATCTCCTGCTGTTTCCACTCATCGTCCCGGTCATGCTCGGGAGCCGCCATGATCTGTTCGTCCGGCAGGTCCCCTCCTTCGTGCGCTGACTTGCGCCAGTGGTCGACCAGGCAATTGTACGCAATCGTCATGACCCACGGGAGAAAAGGGCGGCTTCTGTCATACGAGTCAAATCGCCTGTATGCCAGAAAAAACGCTTCCTGTGCAATGTCTGACGCCACCCCCCGATCCCTGACCTTGCTCGCCAGAAAGGCGTACACAGGACGCTCACTCTCCGCCATCAACTGGGCGAAGAGCTCGCGGTCAGCCACTGCTTCCATCCACCTGCTCCTCTCCGCGGTCGATTGCTCTACGTGTTCACCAAGCGTACGGTGACAGGAGAGAAAAGGTTACAGGGGAGACTCAGTGCTCGCCGGGGCCGACCGCCTCGAGGTATCCGCGCTCAAGCAGCCACTCGAAAATCTTGCCGGCCTTTGCATAGGAGTACCGCTCTTCGACATCCTTGTAGCCCAGTTCCACCATCTGGTTATCTTCGATCAGGAAGAGGAACTGGACAATGATGTTGCCTCCCTCGGGAGCGTCGCGGTTCTTGTCGATGAACAGATTGAGGATGTCAAAATGAGGAATGTGGTGGGGATTCACCCCCCCCTCGCGCACAGCGTTGGCAATCTTTTCTTCCAGTTGCGCCGTGTCGTGGTAGTCCTTGACGACGATCAGTGCCACGTCCGCGTCATACTCGATGTCGCCGCCGCCCGTGCAATTGAACATCGTGGGGCGCTCCTTGGACGTCTCACTGTCGAGGCGACATCCGTCCTTGTCAAAAGACGACACGGCAACGATGGGGGACTGCAGCTCGGTGGAGAGTTGTGCAATAAGACCGGATACCTCGTCGACCTGCTTCTGAAGACTGGCGTAAGGGTTGACTGTTGGCACCTTCTGCAGATAGTCGAGGAAGATGGCGCAGCGGTCGGCGTGGTGGGAATCCATGATGCCATACGCGACACTGCGGATGTGCTCGATCGTATCCTGACGGTCGCCCTCGAAGAGATAGAAGTTGTCCATATAGGCCGAGGTCTCCTTGATTCCCTTGTTGAACCGGGTGACGAGCTCAGCCTTGTTCCTGATGTCTCCCTTCTGAAGGACCAGCGGGTTGATGAGTGATTCCTGTGACAGGACGCGTGTCAGGAGGACACGCCTCGTCTGCTCATAGGAATAGTACAGGACCGGGACCTTCTCATTGCGCGCTACCAGCGTGGCAAGTCGCAGCATCAGGTTGGTTTTCCCGCGCCTCGGAGCGCCGCCGAGGGCATAATAGAAGCCGGGGCGCAGCCCTGAGACCGCTATGTTGAGGTTGTCATATGGGGCGATACTCATACCGAGGATCGAGGGAAGCCCGATGCCCCGGGTGCGGACCTCTTCGACGTACCGAAGCAGCTCGTCACGGATGGGTTCCTGCCTGTCCTGGGACGAGAGACGCGCCACCTGTCGCAGCTGCTCGGAGATCTCAGCGGCGAAGTCTTCCACGCGCCGACCCTGTTTCTCAGCATCGGTGAAGCTGTTGATGTTGTCAGAAATTGTACGCAGCTTCCGACGTGCCGCGCGCGTCTTCAACCGGTCCAGCATCTCGACCAGTGTCGTCATGTCCTCTCCCCCGGCGTCGGTGAGCTTGCCCACCAGGGTCGCAGTAGCTGGAGTCGCATGACGTTCTTCGGTCAGGTAAGCCGTGAACAGGGGAAGGTCGATCTTGCTCCCCTCTCCCTTGTGGTTGGAGCAGTACCACTGAAATGCGTCGAAGACAGCCTTGAGGTCACCGTCTTCGAACAGCGAAGAGCTCATACCAAGCTTCTGGAGCTTCTCAAGATGATGAGGGGCCGCCAGAGCACCGGCCAGAAGCCGGAATTCGGTCCTGTCTGTAGTCATGATCTTCCTCCTAACGCGAGAATGGACTGCCTATATAGTAGCCTCTCGGCAGAAAAGCAACAGACCCATTGACCACTACCTGCAACGACGTGACGGACGGCAGTTCAGTGAGACTCAAGCGCAGCTGGTCGACCAAGAGCGCCTCGGCCTCCTGGTCCTCGGGAAGAGAAGTCATGACAAGAGACACGCGCAGCATTCCCGTGTTGGCTTCCAAAACCATGGTGGTAATGCGGATGCCGTCCGGAACAAGTGATGAGTCACCTCCGGGTGGATTCCCCAGCCGGGCGATCGAGTTTGCAATCATGACGTTGTATCCCATGAAGGCCTGCTTCTGCGGATAGACAGTCAGAGCCGGCAGTCTGTCCCCGTCGACTTCGGTCAGACTGTAGACGGCGAGGGCCGTACCTGCCTCCAGGCGCCCATCCAGCCTGAACAGCGGATCTGCTGCATTCACGTGCCCAAACAGACCCCGCACGCTGTGTCCGCCTACCAGGAGTCGAACGCGGCTGACACCCGTGAGTCTCGTGAGGGTGAGAACCAGGGAGTCCTTGGCCTGCTCTTCTTCCTGGGCGCCCATGTTCAGATTGAGGACGCTCTCGTCAAAGTCGACAGAAGCTGTTCGACCGGAGACGGTCACACCCCGAAGCATGTCCGTGCCGGGCAGAGCACTCACGAGGCTGCGGTGCACCGGGCCCTCCATGAGAGCGCGCGTAGCTTGAAATGCCAGCTGCGAGCGCGTCAGCCCGGTCGGGAGCGTGCGGCGTTCGACGACCTGGCGGCCGTCACTGGCCACAAAATACAGATCGACCGACTGTCCCTTGTCCAACATCTCTTCATTCGTCCCCAGCTCTCGCTGAGTCTTGACGAAGGAGAGGAAGGTTCCTGTGGGGCGACCGTCGACGGAGAGTTCGACCGCGCTGACCCCTGGCAGACTCAACAGGGAATTCACAAGTTGACAGTAGAGCGCATCTTCTTGCGCAAACCCCATGGGAGTCTGATCCCGCGCGGCCCCCAAGACCACATGGAGGATCCCTCCCGGCAGAAGTGTCGCTCTGCGCGCAATGAATCCGGCGGGGACAGCCGTCGCAAGCCCTTGGTCAGCAGGCGGTGTGCGTAGGAGGTCGATGATGCCTGCCACCTGTTCCACACGCCGCGTCGGCAGTTTTGCCACGACAGAATTGCTGACCAGGTCCCGGGTCGAGGCATCGAGATAGTACAAGGCCACGGGCGTACTCCGCCCACCACTTTTGCGGAAGCTGGAGCCGACCGCAACGGCCAGAACCAGCGCAAGAATGAGGACAAGTAGTCCCCCATCCCGGGAACGTCGCCTGCCACCAATCCTGCCTTGTCTTCCGCGGGTTGTCATCTGTGAGCCTTCTTCTGATTGTCGCCGATCTTCATTTCGTCTATACTATATCACACAAAACGGACGCACATTGCTTGGCGACGCTCCGGTGTTCCGTCACAAAGGCGGGGTGAACGCGCCGGCGTTTGCGTACGTGTGACCCATCTCGGGCCTGGTTTCTCTCGGACCGGAGCGTGGTCACGTAGCGCGAGAGCAAAGGGAGTAGAGCGTGGAAGAACAGTCGGATTCCTGGCAGCACCTGCTCGACATCTTCAGCAAGCAACTCGCGCGCCCGACGTTCGAGATGTGGTTCAAGAACGCGACGACACTCCACGAAGACGACATTTCTCTCACCATCGGTGTCCCCAGCGAGTTTGCGAGGGACTGGATTGTCAGCCGGTACTACGACGTCATCAAGGAGACGATCGACGCAATCAAGGGGCAGCCGACCACCATCGCGGTGGAAGTCGTGCAACGGCCGCCGGAAGAACTCCCGACCGAGCCCGGTATGCTCCAGCACAACAATACCCTGATCCTCAACAGGCGCTACAACTTCGAGAACTTCGTCGTCGGCGCGGGGAACCGCCTTGCATTCGCGGCCTGCAACGCCGTTGCCGGCAACCCGGGCAATGTCTACAACCCCCTCTACATCTACGGTGGGGTAGGGCTGGGCAAGACCCATCTTCTCCAGGGGATCGCACACCATATCCTGACCCAGGCTCCAGGCAAGAAGATCGTCTATACGACCGGGGAGAAGTTCACCAATGAGGTGGTCAGTTCCATCCAGAACGCACGGAACAACAACTCCGTCATCGAGAACTTCCACAAGGAGACGCGCGGCGCTGACATCCTGCTCATTGACGACATCCAGTTTCTGGCAGGCAAGGAGCGCACACAGGAAGAGTTCTTTCACATCTTCAATGCGTTGTATGACGCCCACAAGCAGATCGTCATAACCTCTGACGTCCTACCCAAGGAGATCGCCACCCTTGAGGAACGCCTCACCTCACGCTTCGAGTGGGGCCTCATCGCCGACATCAGCCGCCCCGACTATGAGACCAAGGTCGCCATCCTGAAGAAGAAGGCCCAGCTGGATAAGATTGACGTCCCCCAGGAAGTGCTGGAGTATATCGCCGCGAACATCGGCAGCAACATCCGCGAACTCGAAGGCGCACTCATGCGCGTCCTTGCGACCGCTTCGCTCACCAACGAGGAGGTCACCCTCTCCTTCACCGAAGAGACACTCAAGGACATCATCCCGGTCATCAACAAGCCGATCACCATCGATGCCATCATGCAGTCGGTCGCGTCCTACTTTCACATCTCTGTCGCCGACCTGCAGGCCAAGAGGCGCAGTCAGGACATCTCGATGCCGAGGCAGATTGCCATGTACCTGAGCCGGGACCTAACCGAAGCCTCACTTCCATACATAGGCGAGAAGTTCGGCGGGCGCGATCACACGACGGTTATCTACGCGTGTCAGAAAATTCAGCAGGAAATGAAGACCGACGACACCCTGAGAGCCCTGCTCGACAGTTTGGTAAAGCAGTTAAAGAGAGGTGTATAACCTGTGGAGAATGATCCCGTTCGTTCCGAACGTGCACAGTGTCAATAACCCGCGCAAGTTATCCACAGCTGCATCCACAACCACCTCAAGCCACGCAGCTATCCTCAAAGGACATACCAACACTACCAACTGCCTTATCTTGATGATTGTGATCCAGAGAGT
>JAPLGJ010000105.1 GCA_026390215.1 Caldisericota bacterium | reverse complement strand
GTTGAGGAGCGTTCCATCAAGACGGTCAGGCTATTGGGCTCGGCTCTGTATGACATGAAAGACTACGATGGTGCAATTGAAGCGTTGAGCCGTTATGATCCTGCAAACCTTCCTGTGAATGAAAATGAGCTTGCCGTTGTTCTTGGCATCGGTATTGCATATCTCAGCAAGGGTGACAAGGACAAGGCATCACAGTATCTGCAAAGAGTGCAGACAAGAAGCCCGAAATTCGGTAACGTGTCACAGATACTGACCACAATGAAAGACAAAGCTGACTAAGGGGCAGCACGTCAAAGAACGAGGGTAGACGGTCTGGCCCGGAGACCCGTCCGCACGGGTCTCCGGGGCGGCACTCATGTAGTTCTCCCATATCTTCGTATCTGGGGTCAGCTGGTGGATGGCCGCCGGTGGTCTGTGAAGGAGCAGGTTCCCGTCTGCGCCCCCAGTCCTCTTTCCATTGATTCACTTCTGAAGTTGATATAATAGACTGGAAGTAGTTGGGATTAGTGTCGAGGCCATGTGCCGGGACATCGAGTGGAGCCAGACTCCTTCCATGCGGAAGCAGGGAACAGGAAGCGGGGAGATGATGGCGATGCCGGATACTGTTGCTTCGAGCCTTTGGCTGTCCCTTGTGGACATGCTGGTGGTGTTTGCGGTCCTGGCATTTCTCATGCTGGTTTGCCTTGGGCTGAGGTTCTTCAGCCGTGGGTCCCGGGATGACGGGTCCGCTGAGGACGACGAAGACGCCCAGGTGGACGCCGCGGCCGGGGATGAGCCTGCTTCGGAACTCCCGATGCTGCAGAGCGTTCCTCCAACCGGCGACGACACCCAACGGCTGTCAGCAGTGCCGATCATGGTTGACTCCGGCCACCCTGGGACAGACGGCGGATTCGCCGTCGGTCTGGACGAGGGTGGCCTCAGGAGGGCGACGGCGCAATCGCACGCCTTCAGAATCACCGTCAACGGGAAGGCGTTCGACGTAGCGGTCGAGCAGATGGCGGACGCACAGCCCACGCGTCAAGTGGCCCTCGCTCCGGCGCCAGTTGCACAACCCCCTGCCGCCACTCCTTCTCCACCGGCAATTTCCCATCCAGCGCCTTCTGCGCACCCGGCCGGCGGGGCGAACCTCATGAAATCCCCATTGCCCGGCAAGGTCCTCAAAGTGTTCGCTGCGCCTGGCAAAGCGTTCAAGCGGGGTGATACCATGCTGATTATCGAAGCCATGAAGATGGAAAACGAGATCCTTGCCCCGCGCGACTGCGTGGTCGGCGAGGTCCATGTCGAGGCCAGTCAGTCCGTCAAGACGGGCGAACCGCTCCTGAGGATGGTGTAGGGCCATGGATGTCATTCAGACTGCAATCAAAGGCTTCAGGAACTTCTCGGGCATCTACAACTTCACGTTGGGTAACGCCGTCATGCTGGTCGTGGCCTGCGTCCTCATGTATCTGGCCATCGCCAAGGACTTCGAGCCGATTCTGTTGCTGCCGATCGCGTTTGGCTGCTTCCTTGCCAACATTCCTGCGGCCAAGGGCGCCTTCTACAGCATCAACCCTGAGTATGTCCGTGACCTGACAGGCACCGTCAAGCCGACGGCACTGCTGGACTTCTTCTATTTTCTCGTCAAGTCCGAGATCCTTCCCCCGCTTATCTTCCTGGGCATCGGCGCCATGACAGACTTCGGCCCGCTCCTGGCCAACCCCGTGTCGCTCCTGCTGGGCGCTGCGGCCCAGGTGGGCGTCTTCGTCGCCATGGTCGTCGCCAAGCTGCTGCACTTCAGCCTCGGCCAGGCCGCCGCCATTGGCATCATCGGAGGAGCGGACGGGCCGACGGCCATCTACACCGCCACCAAGCTGGCTCCGGAGCTGCTGGGGCCCATTGCGGTCGCCGCCTACACATACATGTCCCTTGTACCGCTGATCCAGCCACCCATCATGCGTCTGCTGTCCACCCATGAGATGCGCAGTACGGTCATGAAGCAGCTGCGCCCGGTGGGCAAGCTCGAGCGTATCCTGTTCCCCATCGTCACGACCTTCATCATCGGCATCCTGCTGCCGCCGGTGGCACCCCTCGTGGGCATGCTCATGCTGGGCAACCTGATGCGCGAGAGCGGCGTGGTCGAGCGGCTCAGCAGTACGGCCGCCAACGAGCTCATCAACATCTCCACGATCTTCCTGTCCGTCGCCGTGGGTGCGTCCATGAACGCCGAGACCTTCCTCAACCTGAAGACGCTCTACATCATCGTGTTGGGTGTCGTCGCCTTTGGCTTCAGCACTGCAGGCGGGATGCTGCTAGGTGACCTCATGTGGGTACTTTCCGGACACAAGATCAACCCGCTCATCGGCTCAGCGGGCGTGTCGGCTGTCCCCATGGCCGCGCGCGTCAGCCAGAAGGTCGGCCAGCAGGACAACCCCGCCAACTTCCTCCTCATGCATGCAATGGGTCCCAACGTGGCCGGCGTCATCGGTACTGCTGTCGCGGCGGGGATCATGATCAGCCTGCTGGGTCACTAGCGAGAGCGACCCCCAGTGGCGAGGCTGGCAGCCTACAGTTGCCGACCTTCCTGCTACTCTGGAGTGCCAGCAGGCCCGACCGGCGACCCTGGCTGTGGCTCGAACGCCTTCCGGACACTCTCTGCAAGCACGACACCCTCAGCAACCAACTCCTCGTCCGATGGACGCACGGCTCTGGGGTCCGGGATGTACCCCAGTGCTTCGCCATGCCCGACGACGGAAGCTCCCTGCGCCCTCAGCCGCTTCTCCATCCTGGAGATGGCCCCCGGATTGCCTGCAGTCCCGCCGACGGCGATGATGAATGTTCTCTTGCCCTTGAGGTGTGCATTGCCAAGGAACGTCGTGACCGCGGGAGCCGGATTGCCCAGCCAGACCGGCGTCATGATCACGACTCCTTCATGCGGTTCAACCGTGTAGTCGGGGTCCACCAGGGTCGTCCCCAGGCCGAGCAGGGCAGCGAGCAAGGCGCGGAACATGCCGCCGTTTGCCATCGTACGACTGTCCACCAGTTCCCGCAACGTACCGCTGGTCGTCTGTGACAGTCCCCGGGCGATGAGACCTGTCGAGCCTTCCCTGCTGTAGTAGATGATGAGCAGGTTCACTGCTCAGGTCACGGTTGCTGTTTCATGAGGGCATCGTCGATGGCCTTGAGCGTGACCTTCTGGCTGATCGTTGCGCCGGTGACGACGTCGACGAGGACCCAGCCTGTGCGCACGACCTCGGCGATGAGCGGGTTCATGTTGCCGGGAGGCCGCTGGAGGAACTCGACAGCGGTAATGCCCCGGGACCCCATGGTCACGCGGACCTTCGCTGCGACGTGCCCCACCCGTGCACTGCCCTCATAGACACCGGGATACCGGAATGAAATCATGGGTGATCGCAGGACGAGGGCATCAGCAGTTTGCCGCAGCCATGGCCCGTACGTGAGTTGCGAGACCAGGGACCACCCCACGATCACGACAGCGGCGACCAGGATGAGGAGCGTCCGCAGCAGCCGAGGGTGTCGACGCATTGTAGTCTGCATGTCTAGGGGCGAGCGGCGAGGGCGTTGCCGATGGCCTTGAGGACAGCTTTCGTGCTGACAGTGGCGCCGGTGATCCCGTCGACGTCCAGGGACTGAGCCTTGATGACGCGTGCTGTCAGCCCACTGACGTCGCCGTAGATGGGGGACACCACGGTGATTGCGGTGATCCTCCCCGAGGTGACCGTGACGTGCAGCTTCGGAGCGACATGGAGAATCGTGGCACTGCCTTCGTACATGCCGTCCGCAACGTTCGCGAGGTCGAGCGGTGACAATGCGACGCGCGCTGACGTCCGGTTCAAGGTACCGCCATACAGGGCCACGACCCAGAACAGCACGAAAACGAGTGCCACGATGACCACGAGCACCCTCGTGAGAACACGCTTCATGGGGCGACCTCCACCAGACCCCCGGCAACCTTGGCCGTCGAGCCTTCGTTGCTGTAGTACACGATCAAGACATTCATGCTACCCCCTGTTCAAGGTGAGTTGATGGCGTTGCTGCCACAGTAGTATAGTTGAGGAAAGGGGCACGTACAGTGCCGCTGCGCTACTCGCGTGCAGCCTTCAGGCTCTCCGCGAGGGGGACCCTGAATACCGACCGCATGGCCAGCAATGTTGCCATCCCCCAGGCCACGGCGATGATGACAAATCCAACCCCCACGCCGAGCGGTGAGACGCGGATAGGTAAGGCGAAATCGAGGTTCTGCTGGTTCAGCGTCAGCAGGGTGCGGAGGTACCGGGCGAGGATGGGGACTGCCAGGCCGTAGCCTGCCACGACCGGGATGACGGTGGACAACAGGACCATGCCGGCAATTTCGCGGTTTGTATAGCCAAGGACCTTCAGGATGGAGATGGTGATGCGGTGGTCCTCGACGCTGAGCGACGCGATGACCAGCACGACAAGCAGGGCGATAAGGACGCCGACTGCTCCCAGGATGTTCATCATTGCGCGCACCCAGGTCAACGTGGACTCGAACCCCTGCCGCATCTCGGACCTCCTGGTCGTCGATATCACGTCGGCCTCCATGATGGCAAGTGCGTCCACACTGTAGACGACATTGAAGGCTCCTGCCGGGACCCTGAGGAGCGCCGTCAGCTGATCGCGGGGCATCAGGATGGCGCTATTTGTGTAGATCTCGGCAACCGCGTCGACGGTCACCGTGTAGGATTTGTCGGTGGACATGCGCACGATGGTGACGGTGTCGCCCGGGCTGACGGTCCATCGGTCTGCAAGGGGCCGCGTCATGACGACCTGGTCGAAGGACACGGCCGTCCCGGACGCATCCTCTGCCTGCATCATCGTGAATGTGGGGTCCACGCCCATCACTTGCAGGCCGAGAGCGTCTGCATCCGTTCCTCGGAACGGCTCTACATACGCGGTCTCGCCGCCCCACGGATTCGCCACATGTGGCGTGCGCAGGACGTACTGGTACTCATAGCGCATGATGTGGTTGAACGTCGAGTCGATCATGACCGTGATGGAGTGCTGGAGCGTCTGCCCTGCCAGGAGCATGGCGCCTGCCGCGGTGATGCCGATGAGGGTGACGGCCAGCCGGGCCGGGCTGCGCGCCGCGTCGCGGAGACGGAACTGGTTGGTCACCGACAGGCGCCGCATGTGCAGGCGCCGCTCAAGCGCAGTGACCCGCATGCGCTCACCCCGACTCTTCATCAAGTCGACGGGCGTTCGGCGGACGGCGCGCAGTGCGACGAGCGCGACCGACGGCAGGAGGAAGGCAAAGGGCAGCAGGATACTGACCAGAACCCATGTGGCACGGATGTCCAGGCGCAGCAGCGGCACTGCGAAGAACAGGGTATAGAAGTAGTACAGCGGCTTGAAGGCAAGGAAACCGCAGACGACGCCGAGCATGGAGCCCACTCCGGCGATGGCGGCGGGCAGGGACAGGTAGTGGCGCAGCAACTCCGCACTCGTATAGCCTTGCGCCAGCAGCATGCCTATCTGTGGGAGCTCGCGGTGGAGGAACCTGTTCATCGCGATGCCCAGCATGAAGGAGGCAAGCACGAGGAGCAGGGTGGGGATGGATGCGACGGCGAAGCGCGCGTTGCGGATCTCGGCGTCGACGATGGCATACCGGGGATTCACGCCGATTTCCATCCAGCTAGTCAGGCCGCAGGACGACGCGACGGTATACTTGAGCTTCACCAGATCCGCGGTCTCGCCGCGCACGTGCCACACCGTCTGCATAGGGGCGTCCAGAGCATCCATGGCCGCACCCGTAATGATGGCGATGCCAAAGGCCTTCATGTCGACCAGGAGGGATGTCTCCTCCGGGTCCTTGAGCGGGTACAGGTAATCGGGGAGCGTGACCAGTCCGGCAATGCGGAAGGTTCGGTCCGCAATGGTGATGGTACTGCCTACGGGAACCTTCCGGGACAGAGCGATCGTCTGTCCCAAAAGAAGGTCGGTGTCCTCGCCAAGGGGCGACCCCTCTGTCACGGCGGGCCGGTTGATGAGGCGTGTCTGTTCCAGCAGGCGGAGCGTGTAGGGTGCTGCGCCCTCCACCACGACATCAGCCTCGCGTCTCGCCTCGAGCACGACGTCGAAGGTCATCCCCAGCGATTTCGCGTCTTCGAGCGGCCGCTGTGTGACGAACGTAGCCGACTCCAGCGCATAGTCCCTCGCAAACCGCGCACGGTTGCTGCTCATATTGCCGATGAGCGCCTCGATGCTCGTGTACGACATGGAAGCCAGCATGACGAGCAGGACCGAACCGACCATGACCGCGCCGCTTCCACGCAGGATGCGTGGGATGCGCCTGGATAGGATGCTCATAGTGGGCCTCGCACGCTCATCCTACGCGGCAGGTCACCATGTGACCTCGCTGGCTGGGCTGCGATGGTCGTTCATGGTGTCCGTCTCGATCTCGCCGCTGCGCATGTGGATGACATGATGCGCCATGCCGGCGATCGCTGCATTGTGCGTTACCAGGAGCATCGTCGTTCCGTAGGTGTCGTTCACCCGTTCCAGCAGCCCAAGGACTTCCCGACTTGTCCGGTAGTCCAACGATCCTGTGGGCTCGTCACACAGGAGGACCAAAGGGTGTTTGACAACGGCACGTGCGACAGCCACGCGCTGTTGCTCACCACCGCTGAGTGCCGATGGGAATGCGGATGCACGGGCGATCATGCCGACTGCGGCCAGGACCTCGTCGACGTCGAGTGGCAGAGGAACGATGGTCGACGTGACCTGGACATTCTCCCGAACCGTGAGCGTCGGGATGAGATTGAAGAACTGGAAGACGAATCCGACTGTCCTCCTGCGAAACAGCGTCAACTGGCTGTTCGTCAGCCCGGTCAAGTCCTGGCCGGCAACGACGACAGATCCTTCATCAGGAAAGTCGATGCCGCCGATGATGTTGAGCAGTGTGGACTTCCCGGAACCGGACGGACCGAGAATCGTCACGAGCTCACCTTCCTGCACCGCGAGCGACACGCCGTGTAGCGCATCGACGCGCTGGGCGCCCGTGGCGTAGTGCTTGGACACGTTGTGAAGGTCGACGATCACATTAGCTCCTTTGAAGCTCAGGAAGGCGCGTGGCTCCTATGCGTCTCAATGGCGCAACGGTGTGCCGTGCCCCGCAGGAACAGGCCAGGGCCACCACCAGAACGGTCTTGACGAGGAGCATGGTCAACTCTCTTGACTGTGGGGTTCGCGGAGCACGTCTGCGAGGTGCTGAGCCTGACCCTGCAGTTCCTCGGCTGTTGCTGAGGGACCTGCCTTTCCCGAGGAGTTGAGGCCATGGATGTGATGGACGCCGATGACCTGGCCGCCGCGGTCGCGAGCCATCTTCTCCAGCCTGCTGGAGGTTCCCAGGTTCTCGCCACTCTCGCCGAGCGCAACGATCAGGACCTTCTTGCCGGTCAGGTCGACCGTCCGCAGGAAGGTGTTGGCCGCGGGAGTGGGATTCCCGACCCAGATGGGCGTCATGATCACGACGGTCTCATAGCCCGCAACGTCGTAGTCGGGGCCGACCAGGCGGGCAGACCGGCGGAACAGCGCGGCAATGGCCGCCACAACCAGGTTCGTCCGTGCGTTTGTGTCGACCAGCTCACGCAGGGTTCCCCCCACGCCACGGGCCAGTGCTGCTGCCACGGTCTTCGTCGATCCGCTTCTGCTGTAGTACACGACCAGAGTAGCCATGATGCCCCCTATTGTCCGACTGTGTGAAGCTTCTGCTGCGAGCGAGGAGCACTTCCTGTCATTATAGAACCAGGCCGGTCGCGCGCAAGAAGCCACGTCGCACAGCCCCCTGTTGTTGCCGCCATGCGGTTCGCGTGTATGATACTCGATGAATGGACACACTGCCCGGGAGTTCCAACCATATGCCTCAGCCGCAGGGAATGACTGCTTTTGTCATCGTCTGGGCAGGACAGGTCGCTTCCCTCATCGGGACGGCGATGTCGCAATTCGCCCTGACGGTCTGGGCGTGGAAGGCGACCGGCAGTGCCATGACGCTTTCCGTCATCGCGTTCTGCGGATTCGCCCCCATGATCGTGCTGATGCCGTTTGCGGGGATCCTGGTCGATCGCTGGGACCGCAAGGTGAC
>JAPLGJ010000109.1 GCA_026390215.1 Caldisericota bacterium | reverse complement strand
ATCGTGGCATCGGGGCGTGCTTCGCTAGTACTGACAGGCCATACGCATGGGGGCCAGGTGAGGCTTCCTCTGTGGGGAGACCGTCTGACGGCGGTCCTGGAGGGGGCTCCTTTCGTGCGTGGCCTGTACCAGGTCGACGGCATCCCTCTCTACGTCAGTCAGGGACTTGGCACGAGCGTCCTGCCCGTTCGGTTCTTCTGTCCTCCCGAGGTGACCGTCTTCACGCTGAGCAGACCGTAGGAGTACCCATCCCAGCCACCGATGTGACATGTGATCTCCGTTGGTCGCAGGTTGATGATGCGCTAGCGTTGACATGGTACACGACACATGGAGGCGGCCATGATCGGGTATCTCGCACTTATAATAGCGGTTCGGGCCGCGCGATGCGCGATGTGGACCTGTACAACGGTGCCGGGAGCATCAACAGGCCAAGAAGATGATAGCGCAGGAACTTCCAAATCCGATTCGATGTTGGTCCTCTGCTGTACACGAGAATCATTGCGTAACTGAGGGTTCGCGGAGATTCTGATAACCAAGGAATCTGAACAAAGCCGGATCAGTGTGTCTGATTCGGCTTTGCCAGAAACAGGGACAAGCCCTTCGTTGTGCGCTGTTTCTATGAGACAGGAGATTCAAAGAGGTCGATGGAAGGGAAGGAGATATGTCCTGGAGATCCTAGCGTCTTGAGCGTGAAACCCTGCTTCCCCTTCGCGTCAGAACTCATGATCGAAGTCTTGTCGGCGCGCAAGCTTCCGAGAACCGTTCCGGATGCGTCCACGGCGTAGTACATACTGTTTCAGTAGACATCAGGATACCCCACGATTAGCGTATCGCTGTCACTAGCCAGCTGAGCCATGAGCGGCGCCTCCGCATCGGTCGGGCCTTCACTGTAGAGCTTGGCGAGCAGCGTATTAGTTGCCTCCGGCAACATCACCGAGGGCGAGGCCGCCGCAGTGTCGATGCAGCCGATTTTCGTATGACTGCGAGTGAAGTAGATGAGCGACCCGACGCGCGTGAAGCTTGGATCCTCACCAGAATAGAAACCTCCACCGAACGCAGACGCATCACCGCACCGCACCCACGTTGTTATCCCATCGCTTATGCGAAGAAGCCAAAGGGAGAATGGTTTGACAAACGGCGCCTCGTCTTGCGGTGCTTCAAAGAGAACAAACCCGTTGGCAATGCTGCCGCTGCCGTAGAATACACCCACTTGCAGGCCGGAGGGAACGGGAACCGTCAGCGTCTGTGCCTTGGAACCGGAGGCAAGGCTCTGCTCCGTTACTGACATGACTGTTCCGTCAAGCGCTCCAATGGCAACGAACGCGTCTTCCTCCGGCACGTACCATCGCGCACGAAAGATATCGAGGGCAGAGGAATACTGCATTCCAAAAGGAGGGACAAGAAGGTCAAGGTCCTTGGTCGTTGCGGTCATGAGTTCCCAGTGCTGAACGGCAAGAAGAGGCGAACCGGAGCGCCAGCGCAGCACAGCCTCACCGTCTGTGTTGTTTGCATGCAGAACGGACGTGCCAGAACTCTGCAGCGTATTCTGCCGGACGTTCCACACAAGCGGGACCGCATCGTATGCAGAAGCCGTCACGTTTGTCAGCATCATGGCGCTCATCTGCAGTCCTTCTACGGGAACGACTTTCGGTGCGCAACCTGCTGCAAGAATGAGTACAAGCAGAATGCCTGTGAATGTGGCAATCCTTGATGAGGATCGTGATGTTATTGTCTTCATGCCATGCGCCTCCAACACGCGCTTTCAACAAGATCGGTGGAGTGGAACCCGGTCACTAGAGCCGTCAGCGCACCGCATCCGTACGGCATCGCAGCGGAGATCATACGCTCCACTACAAGTGTAACGCGGTGGCGATGTTCTTGCCAACCGTCATGACGAAAGGTTCAACATGCCAGAACTCCAACGTATCGGAAGAAACGAGAAGAGTACGGTGAGATGGATAACAGTATCGGCATGTACTGTAAGGCACGGTCATATGTGGTGGCCTTGTGCCCTCTCGTTCAAGTACATCGCATCCTGACCGTCTGTGGACTATGGCGTGTTCTCAAGAACGTCGGACATCAGTCCCATAGTCTCATGTTGCCCGGGCCATCAAGGCGGATGAGACAGTCCAGCCTGCCATTCTGAAGCAGCGATTCGCGAAGGGTTCCGCGCACGAAGGCATAGCCACCGATCACGAAGCTGCCCACCCCTCCTTCATGGAAGACGTGGTCATCCTCGGAAACAGCATCAGGGTTAGCAATGATGTTGCCCTTTTCGTCAAAGAGGCCGGCCGTGAAGGAGCTTAGTTGGACTTTCTCGCCGGTCTCGAGCGACAGACGATAGTAGTCGTAGTTTCCGCCATATTTCATGTAGTAGACGTAGTTGTCGCAGACGTTGAAATAGTCGCCGCCTCCGGAAAGGATGACCTTGCTGTCCCCGCCTTCGTAGTTCATGTGAACGAATGGATTCTCGTTCGGGTACCAACAGAACACACCGCTCTGATCGACGGTGACGTAGTGTGAATACTTGTCGTTGAGCTGCACGCTTGTCCCCGTCTCAAGCGTGTACTTGCACAGGAAGAGTCTGCCGTTGGTATAGTACAGGCAGCCGTCGTAGTAGTACTTCAGGTCTGCCTCCGATACGAGAAGCTTGTCGTTGCTGCCGTCGACGTCCATGCGATGGATATGGGAAGTATTGACTTCGTCGCGGACATCGTAGTAGATGTGGTCGCCGACAACGTAGAGGTCTCCACAATACCCGCTTTTCAGCTGTCGGCGGCCGGTGCCGTCTGTCTTGATGCGGTATATGGAGAAACCGTCCCGGTAGTTGGCGTAGTAGACCCACCCATCGAGGACATTGATGTCGCAAGGAGCGTCATCGCTGAGTTTCTGCTTCTGGTTCCCATCGAGCTTCGCCTTGTACAGACACCAGTGGTCAGCTTCGCTCCGGTAGTAGACGTTGCCCTCGTTGTCGCCGCACATGAGTCCGCCCTCACCGATATTGCCGCCAGAGAATCCCACAGCCCCTTTGCCCTGCTCCGTCGTCTGCTCGCCTGGGGATGCAGTGCAGGATACAAGAAACAGACACAGGATCAACATCACAGGTATGATCTTCCTCATGGAATGTACTCCCTCCTTGGTTGTGCGCGGCTGCCATCCATGGTACGCGAGCAGCCGTGCATCCTCTCGCCATCGCTGTGTTGTTGCTGTGCGCCTCCGTCTACAACTCTTCGATGGAGTTCAACAGCGCGATCGCGTACAGCGGTATGTTCACCAGCCATGATTCCTTTCGGAAATCCGACAGGGAGGTCCGGACTGCGTACCTCGGAGCATACCTGTCACAATACGCTCGCAGGCTCCTGGATTTCAGGTTCTCGGCCGCCTTGACCTCGACAGGGATCACGTTTGGTCCTCTCTGGACTAGGAAATCGACCTCTCCCGTAGAACGCTCCGTCGTATGGTAAAAGGCACGCAGTCCAAGATCCGAGATCAGTTGCTGCAGCACATACTGTTCTGTCAGCGACCCCTTGAACTCTTTGAAGATGCTGCTGCCTTCGATCAGTGTCCTTGCATCGAGATCACCCATGGCCCCCAGTAACCCGACGTCCAGGACATAGAGCTTGAAGGAGCGGGCATCCATGTACGCATTCAGCGGAACGTCCGGTTTGGTGATGCGGTAGACCTTGGTGAGCAGACCACAATCCTCTAGCCATTGGATCGCAAGCTCGAAGTCTTTCGCACGTGCGCCTTCCCGGATCTGACCGTAGACGAACTTCCGGTTCTCTTTGGCAAGCTGCGTCGGCACAGCGTTCCAGATCATACGCATCCGAGGTACGATCTCCACGGGGGCATGTTTGGAGAAATCCTGATCATAGAAGGTCAGCAGGTTTCTCTGGAGTCGCCGGACCGCCCCGAAGTCCCGTGTCTCCAGATAGGTCGTCACGGCCTCAGGCATGCCACCGATGTAGTAATACTGTTTCAGCAGATCTGTGTAGGTCTCCTGGAACGAGGTGATCAGTGCAACGTCCCTCTTGTCAATTAGGTCATTGAGCTGCTCATGGTCTGTGGCGTGGAGAAACTCCCTGAAATTCAGGGGGTACAGATCCAGGAAGTCCGCTTTCCCTACGGGGAAGGAGGTCCCTTCGTGCAAGGCGACACCCAACAGAGAACCTGCCGCAACGATCGCATACTCCGGTGCGTTTTCATTGAAGTATTTCAGTGAGGTGAGGGCTTTGGGCACTTCCTGCACCTCGTCAAGAATGATGAGAGTGTCTCCAGGAGTGATCCTGACGCCGGTTTCGATCTGCAGGGCGCTGACGAGACGCGCGGTATCGTATCCGCCGTCAAACACACTCTGCATCCGTGGGTTGTTGTCAAAGTTGACATAGGCGACATTCCGAAAACACGTTCTGCCAAACTCCTTCATGAGCCAGGTCTTGCCGACCTGCCGCGCCCCTCGGATGATCAGAGGTTTGCGATTTCTCTCTCCCTTCCACGCCTGCAGCCTCTTCATTGCATGCCGGTCCATGTTGTCGCCTCTCGTGATCTCACTTGCTTGACTCATTGTACGAGATTGGCATGCCAAGGCAACACTTTTGCGGACGTAAATATGGAGAAAGCAACACTTTTGCGGACGTAAATCTGTTCCCTCTTCTGCGGATGACCCCGGTCCTCAGGTGGTGCCGGCAACGCAGTAACCAAGTGGATCTGGCGATCGCCTGAGTCAATGTTCTGAAGCCAAACAGCAAGTCGCTGGCTGTCGTCGCCACAAACAATGGTACAATCTTCTGTCTTGGCGAAGTGACCGTAGTATTCTCCACACGAAATGACCGTACCATTTTGTATATGACCGTGCTTTTTCCTTCGGTCCAACCACCACCATCCAGTCTGTTTGGGGTCAACTCTTGACAATCGAACTTATTGTACTATCGTAATAGTACAATAAGGGGTGATGATGGAATTCTACGTGAACCCGTATGACGGTGTGCCGGTGTACCTGCAGATCATTCAACTGGTCCGGAACGGTGTGGCTCTCGGCACTCTTCATGCGGGTGAGCAGTTGCCGACAGTACGCGAACTCGCCGTCAAGCTGGCTGTCAACCCGAACACGGTCGCAAAGGCCTACAGGGACCTGGAGCGCGAGGGGATGGTCGAGACCGTGAGCGGCAAAGGGACGTTTGTGCGTGAAGGAAGAATCGGCGTGGAGACAGAACGCCTTGAACACATGGTGGAAATGCTGGTCGTGGAGGCCCGCAACGCCGGCCTCACGATCGATGACCTCATCGTCCGGTTGGAGAAGCGCAAGAGGATTTCTGCGAAAGAGCATGACCAGGGAGGAAGTTCATGAATGCGATAGAAATGAATGGCGTCAGCAAGTCGTACGGCCAGGTACGGGCTCTGGAAGACATGTGTCTGACCGTTCCGACGGGCAGCATCTTCGGCCTCATGGGGCCAAATGGTGCGGGCAAGACGACCAGCATCAAGCTGATGCTCGGCCTGATGGAGCCTACGGCCGGGTCGCTCACGGTTCTCGGTGCGGTCCCGTCAGGAGATGGCATGGCCCTGCGCCGTCGCATCGGATTCGTCCCCGAGGATTTCTCACTCTACACGCACATGACAGGCCTTGAGATTCTGGAGTTCAACGCGCGCCTGTACGGCTGCTCCGTGGACGAGAATGCGCGGAGGCTGCAGACCGTCTTCGAACTGCCGCTTGCGCGCAAGATTGCTACATATTCCAAAGGTATGCGCAAGCTGCTCGGGCTATATATCGCTCTCTCGACTGAACCGGAATTGCTCATCCTCGATGAGCCCACTGATGGGCTCGACCCCGTGGTTCGGTCGCATTTCCTGGGTGTGCTGGCAGACGAGACGGCCCGGCGCAATCTGACGGTCTTCTTTTCGTCGCACATTCTGAGTGAAGTCGAAAAGATCTGTGATACCGTGGCGTTTATGCGTTCTGGTCGCACGGTCCTTCAGGACTCGGTGGAATCCATCAAGGAACGGTATCGGGTCTATACGGTGCGTTTTGGGGTAGGGTACAGCCCCCGCGACGTGAAGAGCATTGCCATCCAACGGGAGCGGGCTCTCGGCCAGGACGTCTGGGACATCGAGGTGCTCGCCGACCAGGAACAAGCCCGCACAGCGTTTGCCGATGCTGGAGGCACCGTGCTCAACGTGCAATCGTTGCCATTCGACGAGATCTTCCTGCGGTTTGTGGAGGCATGACGTGAAAGCACTGATGTGGAAAGAGCTGCGGGAAAACCGCATGAAGATGATCGTGGGATGCGTTCTGCTGTCGGTGATAGGAGTGGCTGTCTCCGCCGCATATCGCTTCCTCGAGGGGGGCATTCCCGGCATGGGCCAGATTCCACCGGAGTATGCAGATCTGATCAAGAAGCTGTTGCCGGACTTCAGCAACGTGAATGCCTATTTGTATTCCCAGTGGTTCAGCAAGAACTTGCAGCAGGTGGGTGCAATCCTCGCAGTCGTCCTGCTGAGTGGTGCAGTCGCCGGCGAGCGGGAACTGCATACCGCCATTTTCCTGTTCTCGCGGCCAGTCAGCAGGGGCATGATCCTGGCATCCAAGGTCATCGTCCTGTTTGGAGGCCTTGCATTGACAGTGCTTGTCTCCACGGGAGGGGCGGTGCTGGGTGCCATCATTGTCGGCAAGGTGCCTCAGCCGGGATTCGTGCTGACGGCGACGCTGCACAGCGTTGTCGCGCTTCTCACATTTGCGTCCCTTGCGACACTGCTCTCCGTACTCGTACCGGATCGCATGAAGGCGATGCTCTTCTCCGGGGCTATCATTATCGTTCTTTCGGTCGTGGGGCAGTTCAAGCCTCTCCGCTGGCTCAACCCGCTGGCGTTATTCGGGAGTCCGATTCTCATCCAACACCCCGCACCGCAGTTCGCGCCTATTGTCGTCGGCGTGGTTCTGAGTGCCTGCATGCTGTGGATCTCGTACGGCGTTCTGCAGCGGCAGGAGTTCTAGGTCTGCTCCTATTCGTTCCCAGGAGGGCCCGGTGCTGCATGCCGGGGCTTTTTTCGGTTTCCGCTATACCTGCGTCTGGTTTTGCCTACAATGGACATGGAACCACGGGGCTGGAAAGGGTGCTTATGCACTCCCGGCACTGACACGGAAAGGATGGAGGAACTCATGACACGACCGAAGCAAACGCTGCACTCTATTACGGCGCAGGATCTCTATGCACTTCAGCTGCTTACGGACATCCGCCTTTCGCCCGATGGCAGGAGCGTCGTCTATGGCGTTCAGCGGGTGGACAAGAAGACAGAGAAGAAGTACGCGAATCTGTGGATGGCACCCACAGATGGTTCTGGCGAACAACAGTTCACGCAGGGAGACCAGACAGATGCGATGCCGAGGTGGTCGCCCGATGGACGAACTCTCGCGTTCCTGTCGTCGCGCAAGGAAGGTGAGAGTGCGCAGGTTTATGTCATCAATGCTGACGGCGGAGAGGCGCGTCGCCTTACGAATCTCAAGGGCGACATCTCCAGCCTGACATGGTCGCCTGATGGCAGGAGCCTCTTGCTGGAGTTCACCCAGAAGGACCGGGAAGTCATCGACCGCGAGGCGGACGAGAAGAAAAAGAAGCTGGGGGTTGTATCGCGTCACTACACACGTGTGTTCTATCGCGGAGACGGCCAGGGGTGGCTCGGCCATGAACGGACTCACCTGTGGGTCGTCGATGTTGCCAAGGGCCGGACGAAGCAGCTCACGTCGGGCAGTGTGTATGACGAATACGACGCGTCCTGGTCTCCCGACGGCAGGTCGATCGTTTTTTGCAGCAATCGCAGCGACGACCCAGACCTCGAACCGGACTTGGTTGATATTTACGTCATGCCGGCAGCCGGCGGCGATATGAGGCTTATCAAGACGCCTCCAGGTTGGAATAGTGCGCCGGTCTTTGCGCCCGACGGAAGCACGATATGCTATGTCGGCCCGAGGGGCTGGAACGAATGGTGGCAGAACGTCGAGCTGTGGGTTGTTCCCGCCGATGGGAAGGGAATAGCACGCAGCGTGACTCGACCGTATGACATCTCACTCACATGCTCGACCTTGAATGACGTAGGGGGAGGACTCCAGATGCCCCCCGTGTGGTCCGCTGATGGCAAGGTGCTGTACTTCCAGATTTCCGAGCATGGGAGCACCAAGTTGATGGCCATCGCAGTCGACGAGGGAACACTCTATACAGTCATCGACACTCCGGGCAGCGTTGGCACATTCACCGTGGACAATGGACAGAGGATGATGGCGTATTTCCTTGGTACGATGACTGACCCCGGGCAGGTCTGGGTGCGCGACATGGACACGGGCGACATCCGGCAGGTGACGCATCTCAACCAGGCACTCCTCCGTCGGATCGATCTTGGCAAGGTTGAAGAGGTGTGGTTCAAGGCACGAGATGGACACGACCTCCAGGGGTGGATCATGACGCCCCCGGGGTTCGACCCCAGGAAGAAGTATCCATCGGTTCTCGAGATCCACGGTGGTCCGCAGGACCAGTACGGCAATCTGTTCATGCACGAGTTCTACTTCCTGGCGGCGGGTGGCTATGTCGTGTACTTCAGCAATCCGCGGGGCGGAACCGGGTATGGAGAGGAGCACGAGAAGGCCATCTGGGGCCGATGGGGTACCGTCGATTATGACGATCTCATGGACTGGACTGACTTCGTCGAGAAGAAGCCGTACATAGACCGTAAGCGCATGGGCGTCACCGGTGGAAGCTATGGAGGCTACATGACCAACTGGATCATTGGCCACACGCACCGCTTCGCCGCCGCAGCAACACAGCGCAGTGTCAGCAACTTCATCAGCATGTGGGGCACCAGCGATAACAACTGGACTTTCCAGTTTCCGTGCGGCAACAAGTCCCCGCAGCAGAGTATCGATGTGCTCTGGGACAGGTCCCCGGTCAAGTATCTGGGAAACGCTACGACGCCCACGATGGTCATCCACAACGAAATGGACTTCCGTTGTGCCATCGAGCAGGGCCAGCAGGTGTTTACGGCCCTTCAGGTGAACCGCGTGCCGAGTGAGTTCGTCGTTTTCCCGGAAGAACCACACGGACTGTCACGCGTCGGACGCACGGACCGGCGCATCGATCGCCTGAACAGCATCCGCCGGTGGATGGATACCTATCTGAAACCGGTTGCCACCAAGCCCGTGAAAGGCGCCAGGACCCGAACAGTATCGAAATAGTCTGCATCTCTATGTCTCGAAACGCCCCGGATCACGCCGGGGCGTTTCCATGTGACGCACGGTCATGCTTGGCAAGCGGGCGCGTCTGCTATACTGTCTATATGATGAACATCAAAGCGATTTCCATATTTCCACTGCTGTACGAACCGTTCACACACGTTGGCGTCATGAAGATGGCCATCGACAAGGGCGTTCTGGACTTCGAGGCTGTCGATCTTCGCGACTACACCCATGACCGCCATCATACGACCGACGACATTCCATTTGGCGGGGGGGCGGGGATGATGTTCCTGCCCAGGCCGCTCATGGAGGCACTGGACACAATCGACAATCCAGCGGGATCGTGGCTCAAGATCGGGGTCGCGCCGCAGGGCGACCGCCTGACGCAGAGCATGGTCGAGGACCTGTCGCATGAGGAGCAGTTGCTGTTCGTTGCAGGGCGCTATGAGGGGATTGACGAACGCGTCATGGAACGGCTCGACCTCACGATCTCGATTGGAGACGTCGTGCTCTCCGGGGGCGAGATTGCGGCAATCGAGATCATCGACGCGATTACCCGCCTGCTTCCGGGGGCTACCGGAAACGCCGCATCCACGGGTGAGGAGAGCTTCTCCTCCGGACTCCTGGAGTATCCTCAGTATACACGCCCAGGGGAGCTGGACGGGGAGGCCGTGCCCGATGTTCTTGTTTCAGGTCATCACGCGAACATTGCCAGGTGGCGTCGAGAGGAGGCACTCAGAAGGACCCTCATCCGAAGGCCTGACCTCCTGCGGGATTTTGATTTGACTGAACAAGACCGCAAGTACCTCAGCCACGTGCTGGCGGACCTCAGGGGGATCATTGACTGACTTCAGGTTGTACCTGGCTGTTGTGCACCATCCGGTCTACAACAAGCACCACGAGATTGTCACGACATCCATCGTCATCCACGATATCCATGACATCGCGCGAGCCGGCAAGACGTATGGAGCTACGGCCATGTACGAAGTCGAACCTCTGCCTCAGGAACAGCAGATCGCCCTGCGTATCGCTCATTTCTGGAACGAAGGATTCGGGCATGAATACAATCCAAACCGTGCCGAATCGTTGTCACTGCTGCGGGTCGTGTCGCATTTTGAAGAAGCTGTTGCCGAAATACAGCACGCTGAAGGTGAGAAACCAATCCTGGTAGCGACAAGCGCGCGGACATTCGCCAACTCCGTCGGCTATCCGGCAATGGGCGAGAAAATTCGTTCAGCGGATCATCCGTACCTGCTGGTGTTCGGGACGGGTTTTGGCCTGGCAGACGAGATCATGGCGCAGATGGACTATGTCCTGGACCCCATCTGGGGGCCGACCGCATTCAATCACCTGTCGGTACGCAGCGCAGCCGCGATCATTCTGGACCGCCTGCTCGGACGATCCTGACGTAAGCCTGGGCACAACCGTCGCGCACATCAGGCGCGAAGTGCGTGTGCGGCTTGCCATGCGTTTCATCCCGCGCGGGGTCGCGGCAGAGTGCAGGGAAAAGGCTGGCCGCCCTCGGGCAAACGTGCAGACTTGTTGAGGGTGGCTTCTATCGCTTTGTCAATGTGCTGCGTGAGGACACCTTGGCAACTGTGCTGGATCTGCATGGTACTTCTCGCCTTGATAAACGTGGGCGTTCTGCTAGACTATGTGTTCGTGTGAATGTCAGCCCGGTGAAAGGAGTTCCGAAATGAATGCAATTGACCTTGTAGAGAGCAGATATGTGAAGCCTGACATGCCCGTCCTTCTGGTCGGCGACACTGTCAAGGTTCACATCAACATTGTGGAGGGTGGCAAGAAGAGAATCCAGGTTTTTGAGGGTCTCGTTATTGCCAAGAAGGGCGGCGGCAGCCGTGAAACGTTTACGGTTCGCAAGATCTCCTCTGGCGTTGGTGTAGAGAAGGTATTCCCGCTCTACTCTCCGATGATTGCCAGACTTGAGGTCGTGCGCCACGGCGATGTCCGTCGTGCGAAGCTGTACTACCTCAGAGACAGAGTCGG
>JAPLGJ010000217.1 GCA_026390215.1 Caldisericota bacterium | reverse complement strand
ATCTTCCTTGAAGACAAGCAGAGGGCGCAGGTGTCGATGAACATCCTCAATTTCGCGACGACACCACTGTACCGGGTGTTCGAGCTGGTCAAGATGGAGGCCGCGCGCTATGGCGTGGGCATCGTCGAGAGCGAACTCATCGGCCTGGCTCCGGCACAGGCATTCATGGACGTGGCATCCTTCTATCTCCAGTTGCCGGGGCTGAGCAGGGACGCCCTGGTCGAAACACGAATCTACGAGTAGTGTCGAAAGCACGAGAGGAGCAAGTCATGGCACAGCCGGTTACTGCAGATCTAGTCATCCGGAATATAGGTGAGCTGCTTACGATGAAGGGCGTAGACGATCCGGTCGTCGCGCCCACCGCGGGGGACCTCGGCATCATCAAGCGTGGCGAGGTCGCCGTCAAGGACAGGAAGATCCTGTACGTGGGGGCCAAGGACGGTGGTTCCTACGTCGTGGGTCCGCAGACGATGATCATCGACGCCGAGGGCAAAGTCGTGTGTCCGGGGTTCGTCGATTCCCACACTCACGCCATCTTTGCTGGCACGCGCGAGGACGAGTTCCTCATGCGTCAGCAGGGCAAGTCCTATGCCGAGATTCAGGCCGCGGGCGGAGGTATCGTAAAGACCGTCCGAGCAACGCGCATGGCCAGCGAGGAGAAGCTGAGGGAATCGGTCAAGCGCAACATCTTCAAGCTGTCGCGCTACGGGTCGACCACCGCGGAGATCAAGAGTGGCTATGGCCTGAACACCGAGGAGGAGATCAAACTCCTGCGCGTCATCAAGGAAGTTGCGCTCGAGACGGATATCCTCATCGTCCCGACCCTGCTGGGGGCGCATGTCGTCCCTCCCGAATACGTTGCTAGGCGCCACAAATATGTGGAACTCGTCGCGAGGGACATGGTTCCCATGGTGCACGAGAACCATCTGGCGGTTTTCGTCGACGTGTATGTGGACCAGGGAGCATTCACGATCGAAGAGGCCCGCGACATCCTGAGGGCCGCCCGTGACCATGACATGCCGCGCAAGATCCATGCCGACGAGATGGCAGATGACCGCGGGGCCGAGCTGGCAGCCGAGATGGGATGTGTCAGTGCCGATCACCTCATCTGGACCAGCGAGAAGGGCATGAAGGCAATGGCGAAGGAAGGTGTTGTCGCGACACTCATGCCGGGCACTGTCCTGTCACTGGGACACACCAGGTTCGCGGATGCGCGTGCGTTCATCGAGCATGGAGTCCCGGTCGCCCTTGCAACAGACTACAATCCGGGGACCTGCATGTGCCCCAACATGCTGCTCATCATGGCGCTGGGTTGCCTGCACATGAAGATGACCGCTGAGGAAGTCATGGTCGCAGCGACCATCAACGGCGCCGTGGCAGTGAATCGTGGCGCACAGACCGGTTCGCTGCGTGAGGGCAAGGACGCGGACCTGCTCGTCCTCGATATCGATACCTACAAGGAGATCCCCTATCGTTTCGGGGAGAACTTCGTCCGGTACGTCGTGGCTGGGGGAGGCGTTATCAAGGCTCCCAAGGTCTTCAAGAAGAAGTATTTCCAGGAGTGTTAGAGCGTCCCGGGCAGACTCCTCAGACGGTGCCTGTCCTCTGACGAATCGAAGCATAGGAGAGGAACATGGCAAACGTCTTGCGTACACCGCTGTACGACGAGCATGTGGAGCTCGGAGCAACGATGGTCGAGTTTGCGGGCTACGAGATGCCGATTCAGTACACGGGTATCATCGAAGAGCACAAGGCCTGCCGCACAGCCGCGGGAGTGTTCGACGTCTCGCACATGGGGGAGATCGAGGTCGAAGGACCGGATGCC
>JAPLGJ010000205.1 GCA_026390215.1 Caldisericota bacterium | reverse complement strand
CCACTCCCTCTTCAGAAGCAATCACATTCATTGTCGATCTGGTGCGAACGACAGAGTAGCCAGGGCAAATTGACACCCTGCTGTTAGCCAGTAGAATAAAACCACAGCATCTATGCCAAAGGAGGAACCATGAAGGTTTCGATCGATCAGGAGGCTTGCATCGGGTGTGGTGCTTGCGTTGCCCTGTGCGATGCCATTTTCAGACTTAATGATGAGACCGGTAAGGCTGAGGTCATCCCGGGCACCGATTGTGACGCTGCCGGTTGCTGCAAGGAAGCCGCCGAATCATGCCCCGTCGGCGTCATCACCGTCGAAGAGTAGTCCGCTATCCCGCAAGTTGCCAAGAGGCCCCGTCAACGGAATGTTGACGGGGCCTCTTGATCACCAGCAACATCTGCTACCCTGCGTAGCGCCCCAGAACAATACAGACGTTGTGACCGCCGAACCCGAACGAACTCTTGAGGATATACTGGACGTCCGATGAACGCGCAACGTTCGGGACATAGTCCAACGGGCACTCGGGGTCGAACGTCGCATAGTTGATGGTGGGATAGATCAGCCTGTTCTTGATGGTCAACATGCATGCTACGGTCTCTATAGCGCCGGCAGCACCCAGCAGGTGGCCGGTCATCGACTTTGTGGAACTCACGGGGACAAGGCGAGCTCGGCTTCCGAGCAGTGTCTGCAAAGCAAACGACTCCGTCCGATCGTTCGCCGGGGTCGACGTCCCGTGTGCATTGACGTAATCGATGTCGAGTGGAGTGAGTCCGGCGCGCTCGATGGCGATACGCATGGCCCGCACGATCTGTCTCGCCTCAGGATCGGGCGACGTCATGTGGTACGCATCTGACGTTACTGCCTGAGACAGAATCTCGCCATAGATGTGTGCGCCCCTGGCAAGCGCATGACCAAGCTGTTCCAGAATCAGGATTCCTGCACCTTCGCCCATGACGAATCCATCACGTTCCTTGTCGAAAGGTCGGGAAGCGTGTCCGGGGTCATCATTCCGCGTAGAGAGTGCGCGCATGTTGGCAAAAGCTCCGATGCCCGTCATTGTCACCGCCGCGTCGGACGCCCCCGTCACGATGACATCTGCATCGCCTCGGCGAATAGCCTCAAGAGCATCCCCCAGCATCTGGGTACCACTCGCACATGCGCTGACGACCGAGCTGGTCCCTCCGTAGAGCTTGAACCGCTCCGCTATGGTGGACGGGATGGAGTCTATGAGCAGCTTCGGGACAAGAAACGGGGAGAGGCGCGAAGGCCCCTTGACAGCGACTTGCAGCACTTCCCCTTCAAAGGAAGCACCACCACCTATGCCGCTCGTGACGTAGACGGCGATTCGTTCCCTGTCCTCAGCCTGAAGATTCAGCCCCGAGTCCAGCAGGGCTTCCTGCGCAGCCGCGAGCGCCAGCTGCTGCACGCGGTCGGTGCGTGCAACGTCACGCTTCTCGAAGTAGTCCTCCGGGTTGAAACCCTTTACTTCGCCTGCGATACGACAACTAATGGCGCTTGCATCGAACCGGGTGATCGGGCCCACACCTGAGACGCCGGCCGCGAGTCCTGCCTCAAACGCGGGGACATCGTTCCCGATCGGCGACACAATGCCAAGCCCCGTTATGACGACACGGGTCCGCTCCATGGAAATCCTGTCCCCTTCAGCGTCAGGCAATGTGGGACATCACGTAGTCGACTGTCTGCCCCACGGACGCGATCTTCTCGATGTCCTCGTCCGGAATGGATGTTCCAAAAGCGTCTTCCAGTGCCATTGTGATGTCGACCAATGCTAGAGAGTCGGCACCAAGATCCTTGACGTATTGAGCCTCATCGGTAATGCGAGACTCTTCGACACCCAGCTTTTCCTTGGCAATCTCTACTACCTTCGAGCGGATTTCTTCCTTGGTCATCAGATTCCTCCTGAGAAAAGAATATCCAAGCGCTTCAGAGAGACAATCCCCCATCAACCACGAGCACTTGGCCGGTAATGTACGAAGCGTCTTCACTTGCAAGGAACGCCACAACTTTGGCGACGTCGCCAGGCGTTCCGGCCCGCCTGAGTGGAATACTGGCAAGATACGAGGATACGACCTCATTGTCAAGCGAGCTTGTCATGTCCGTCTCCACAAATCCAGGCGCGACGACATTGACGGTGACCCCGCGTGACCCCAGCTCCTTCGCCGCCGTCTTCGCAAGGGCGATAACGCCCGCCTTGCTCGCCGCATAGTTAGCCTGCCCGGCATTGCCTCCCAACCCGACTACCGACGAGATCAGCACGATGCGCCCCGATTTCTGACGCATCATATGGCGGGCAGCTGCCCGTGTCACATTGAACGCTCCAGTGAGATTTGTTCGCAGCACATCGTTCCATTTCTCGTCCGTCATCCGGACCAGCAAGGCGTCTCGGGCGATACCGGCGTTGCTGACCAGGATATCCAGCGAACCCGTCAGCATGACACTCCGAGCAACCAGGGTGTCGGCCTGAGCGACGTCCCCGACATCTGCCTGGACGGCTTCACAGACCCGGCCCATCGC
This sequence comes from Caldisericota bacterium, assembly GCA_026390215.1. GTDB lineage: Bacteria > Caldisericota > Caldisericia > Cryosericales > Cryosericaceae > Cryosericum. The sequence goes on along the minus strand of JAPLGJ010000205.1, from coordinate 479 downwards.
GGTGACGGCCGCGACGACTTCTTCTGCCGCCGCACGGTTCTGGTGAAAGTCGATGACAATGTTGGCTCCCTGCATGGCTAGTTCAAGAGCGATGCCTCTGCCGATGCCTCGCGACCCACCCGTGATCAGGGCCGTCCTTCCTTCCAGCGTCATTGCCATTTCTCCTCCTCCACTGCCCTGACGTTTCCTCCAGGAACCGCCTTCCGACCAAGCGCCGTGAGCACACCCTTCGGCCCGACCTCCAGGTACTCGGTCGCTCCCATTCTCTGGAGTGTCTCCATCGTGTGCACCCATTGCACAGGGCTCTTGAATTGCGCGACAAGGCACTCCCTGATTGCCTCGGGGTCATCTTCCGACAATGCCGCCACATTGTTCACAACCGGGAAATGAGGCCGAGAGAACATAACGTCATGCAGAACCGTTTCAAACTCGGCAGCACTCCCAGCCATGATGGACGAATGGAAGGGGGCACCCACACG
>JAPLGJ010000218.1 GCA_026390215.1 Caldisericota bacterium | reverse complement strand
GCCGCAAGAACACTGTCCAGCAGGAGAGGGCTCCCATGCAGCTGCAGTTCGACGGTATCTTCGCCCGTATACGAGTGAGGGCCGCGCATCGGCAGGACAATGCCCTGGTCCAGGACTTCTCCGCTGCTCGGGCGACAGATGTGTCGCAGATTGGCTTGGCGGTCAAGAAGTGCGGGTTGGCCTGCGGTCAGCTGCTCGACGATTGTCCAGGACTCCGGGCCGCTGAGTCGTATAATGCCAATGCCGCTGCTGGCACGGGCGGTGGCAAGAGCGGCAATGGTGGAAATGTGCGGCATGCGCCGCTCCCGTTACCTTGTGAGCTCGACGATGACGCGGCGCTGCGGGTCGCGGCCTTCGCTGTGTGTGGTGATACCGGGGTAGTCCTTGAGGGTCACGTGGATGATGCGTCGTGCCTTGGCACTCATCGGCTGCAGTATGACGGCCTGTTTCTCACGCTTGACACGGAGGGCCGCGTCGATGGCCATGCGCTTCAGCATCTCGCGCTGGCGCATGACGTATCCGTCGACGTCGACGGTGACGATGCCGGGGGCACCCTCGCGGTCCTTGTGTGCTACGACGTTGATGATGTGCTGAAGGGCGGACAGACACGTCTGGTCTTTGGTGAGGAACGTCCCGTTTCCGGTGAGCCCGGTGATGTTGATGTACGGGTCGCCGTCCGTGTACGCTACCTGGATCTCAGGGTTCTCGTCCAGTGCCTTGAAGAAGTCGACCAGGAACTCCGTGACCAATTGCTCAGCATGTTTGGAAAGCCTCATGATCGTGCCTCCTACTTCCTTGCCGACTTCTTGGCGACTGGTTCGGGGACGGGCATGCCCTTCGTGAGGCGCTTGATGACCAGATACTGCTGCCCCGCAGAGAAGAAGGAGAAGAGCGCCCAGTACAGGCCGAGCGCGATACTGAAACCGTACGCCCAGTAGCCAAGCATCAGTGGCATGAAATATGTCAGGAATGCGGTCTGGGACCGATCCTGTCCTGGGATGAAGGATGTGATGGATTGCACATAGGTCGAGGCCGCGACGACGATGGGCATGATGAATCTGGTGGCCATCGGAAGCGTGCTCGAAGCTACGGAGAGAGCAGGCGCCCACAGGAACGATGCGTAGTTGAAGGGTGAGTAGTTGTTGATGGCCGTGAACAGGGCAAGGAAGATGGGCCACTGCACGAGGAGCGGAAGGCATCCACTGAACAAGCTGACGTTGTTGTCTTTGTACAACTTCATCGTCTCCTGATTGAGCTGCTTGGCGTCATCCTTGCTCGGATACTTTGCTTTGAGCTTGACGATCTGGGGTTGCAGTCTCTGCATGTCGACGGTCGACTTGAACTGCATGCGCGTGAGCGGCTCGGTGATGAGCTTCAATCCAAGGGTGAGCAGGATGATGGCCAGGGCATAGCTGTGGACCAGTTTGTTCAGCTGTTCGATAATCCAGCGGATTCCGGCGGACAAGAAGTTGATGTTGCCGACCCTGACGATGCCGGCGTTCGCGATGATCCTGGTGACTGCAATGCCGTCGCCGTCCTTGTAGGAGACGCTGACGTTGACGGGGTAGGACTTGATGGCGGCCGGAGTCTTCTGCTGCAGGACCAGCTTTGCCTGTGCGGTCTTGCCGGGCAAAAGGGGAGCACTCAGTGCGACGGAGGCGTCGGTGGTTTCCCAGAGGTCGAAGGGAGCGATGCCTGCATTGCCGTCCATGGCGACGATCTGGACCTTCACTTCGCTCACGAACTTGGTCATATTGTTCTTGATGGTGATGACGATCGGGACGTTCTCAAGCGGGCGTACCGTGGCCGAGAGGCCGATGCCTACGGGGTCGGAGGTCGTGACGGGTCCTGCCGCGCCGACGCAGCCGGAAAGCGTCAGGACGCCAAGGAGCAGGGTAACGACGAGCAGCAGTCTGTACGTGCTCTTACGGGAGCTTCTCTGAATCAATGGAAACCTCCAGGGTGTGAGTTACATGCGCGCAGTCGTGGTGCAGGTCGGGCACAGGGTCGAACCCTCCCCGATGATATGGATGGCACCGCAGAATACGCTTGAGGCCGAGCCATAGCCCGGTCAGGACACCATACCGCTCGACAGCCTCGAGCGTGTACTCCGAACACGTTGGATAGTAGATGCAGGTCGCGCCCTTGAGCGGAGAGAGGAATCGACGATAGAAGCGCAGCAGGAATGTGACGACCTTCTTCATTGCTGGCGGTAGTCAGCCACAAGTCGTACGAGCTCACGCCGGACATCGTCGACGGAAGAGGCGACGATCGGCTTGCGAGCCACCAGGACATACGCAAAATCGGGCATGAGGTCGGGCGAAATCGAGCGAAAAGCCTCTTTCATAAGACGCCTGGCATGGTTGCGCTCAACGGACTCTCCTACCTTGCGGGAAGCTGTGAACCCCACCGCGTGAGTAAGCGCGGGAGAGACAAAAACCACGATCAACGTACCATGATAAGCCTTCGAGTTGTCGAAGGCCCTCTTGTATACGCTGCCTGGGATTCGTTTCCACAGTCTTGCCAATTGTCACTGTACCAACAGATCAACCATCCGCGGAGCGGACGGACACCTATGCGACGATGAGCTTCTTGCGTCCCTTCAGTCTCCTGCGGGCGAGAACGTTGCGTCCACCCGGGCTCCTCATACGGTTCAGGAAACCAAGGGTGCGATTGCGCTTGCGGTTCTTAGGTCTGTAGGTAGTTCTCATGACTCGATACCTCCACTGATGAAAATCCCCTATATCATACCGGAAAGACCGTGGTTGTCAAAGCGACCGCGCATCATAAGCAGCACAGGGCTTCATCTGTCTGCAAGCGGGTTCGCAATGACAAGTCCGGCAAGAATACCGGCTGCTCCAAGCATCATCAGTGGCGTGAGCGATTCATGAAGAAACAGGACACCTGACGCGGTACCGATAAGCGGGTTGAGGTACACGAACATGCCGGTCTCGGAAGCTTTCTTCGTCTCCAGAGCGTGGAACCACACAGGATATCCCAGCAGGATCGACAGGTACGCGAGATAGGCGACGCTCGCCCAGGCTATGAACGGCATGGTCATGACCTGCGACGCCAGAGAAGCGGGGCGAAGCCAGGGCAGCAGGAACAGTGTCCCGAGGAAGAGGCCCCAGACGGTGACGTCGAGGCCGCGATACTTCGTCACCATTGGCTTGCTCAGCACTGTAGAAAGCGACCAGCAAAGGGGCGCGAGGAACGCGAGGCCGACCCCCAGCAGGCTCGTCAGCTCGATGTGGCCATTGATTCCCAGGACCAGCACAACAAGACCAGCAAGAGAGACGACGAGACCGGCGACCCGTCGCCCCGGCAATCGTTCACGAAGCATGATAGCCGAGAAGACGCCGGTGAGGATGGGAGAGAAGCCCGC
>JAPLGJ010000076.1 GCA_026390215.1 Caldisericota bacterium | reverse complement strand
AAAGGAAACAAGTTCGCCAAGGTTGGCGTGGAGCAGCAATCACTCGCGGTAACGGAGTTCGTGTTCAGATCGCAGTACATAGTAGTACCTCCTTTGTCGTTGTCGTTTTCGCCTGGCACACGCCGGTTGGTAGTTTCATATGTGTTCACCGGCTGCGGTTCGGGACTTCTGGCAACACTCAATGGTATATGCGTTAGCAGTCTCATGGCAAGACTGCTAATCTTGAAAGAACATCACGATTTCGGAGTGACTTTCCTGTGAGTCGTGACGATACGCAGGGAGCTCTCTACGTCGTCAGTGCGAGCAGAGGGCGCGGACGGCGCAGACGAGCGGGGGCACGCGGGAGATGCGAGTGGTGGAGAGAACTGGCGTCAGCCGGCGGTCGAGGGTCGGGCGGGACGGCTCCTGAGCAGCAGGATGCAGTCGCGGATCAGCAGAGCCGCACCGATGCTCATTGCTGCTCCGATCAGCAACGACGCGACAGGGTCTGCCCAAGTGTGACCCGCCGCTGCGAGGGCGATACCCACGATGCCGACGGCATAGCAGGCCTCGTCTTTGATGAGAGAGAGGAGACGCAGACGTATTGACGAGCCTTCTCTCGCGCTTCGGACGATGTCGAATACAGGGAAGGTAACCAGCAGCATGCCAACCGCGAGCACTGCGATGGCGAGGGCAGGGTTGACAGTCCTGAACGCTCCGCCACGGATCAGCGTCGCCAGGCCCCTCCAGAGGGTCCCCACGCACAGGAACAGGATGATGAAGGTCGCCGAGATGAGCGCGACAGCGTTGCGCCTGCGACCCCTCCTCCATTTCAGGTACATGTCGACGGGCTTCTGCGACCAGGCCAGGGCGAGGAGGACGACGAAGGCGACTACGGCATTGGCGAGCGTCGCAAACGCCTGTGCGAGGAGGGCCAGCATGTGGGTGATGAAGTAGCTGGTCAGCTGGACGACAAAGATGGCGACGTAGCCCGCGAGAGCAAATGCCAGACCGCGGCTCGCGCGTCGAATCTCCTGCATCATGTCCAGCCCAAGCGTCGAGCCGGGTACTGAGACTGCTTCTGGTACACGTCTGACACTGCCACGTCGCACGATCGTCTTCTCCTCGGCAATACTTGTCTTGTTCCCATCACATGGTGCCACAGTGAACCGACATTTCAAGAGCGAAGGCAGCAGAATCAGTGTGAATGCGGGCGTCGGTACCGTGCCCCCCGATCCGTCATTCCCCCGAAGGCGGCGATCCAGCCCTGTCCCCTCTTGCACATGTTACAACAACTACGGCTGTCCCCTGTTACAAGCAACGCCGGTGACATGAACTGCATCCAGCGCTATACTGTAGACCGCGCCGATTGGCGCTGAGGAGGTAGCACATGGACCCCTTGTGGGTACTCGTCATATTGATTGGCGGCTCATCGCTGTGTGTTGCGGGAGCCTTTGTCTTTATGGCTGTCAAGGTAGCAGGCGTGGCGCGTCAAGTTGCCCCCAGGGTGACCGAGATGCAGGAACAGCTGGCCGCCGCCAGCGCCGAGATTGCCAAGGTCTCCGAAGCTGTCCAGTCTGCTGAAGCGCAGTTCAATCATCTTGCCGACAAGGCCTCCAGCGCCTCCCGTCGAGCGGCAAAGGTCGTGGACGTGGTCCCGCGCGTCATCCGCAAGGCCCGCGAGGCCGACATCAGGGCGGAGGCGACCGTGCGCGCCCTGGGGATCGTGGCTGTGAGAACCATTCATGATGCTCGCGAGCGGTCTGCGGCTTCACATGAGGTAACGCTGAAGTAGTTCTCCGGTCTCGTCAGGCGACTGGGCGAAGTTCTTGCAGTGGGACCGGGAGCAAGTACAATGGATTGAGTTATGAAGAATACGACGCTGATTCGTGCCGATGAACTGGAACGGATCCTGCTGGAGACGACGGCGCGCAAGGCCGTCCAGCGGGCTGTGGATCTTATCGCCGAGTCCATCCCATCCTGCTCGGTGACCGTCTTGGGCGTGGACATTGATCACCATGTGCACTTCGACGCGGCCAACGGGATAGCGTGGAGCGTGCTTCGCAAGGTTGAGGTCAGCTTTAACCAGGACCTGCCGCAGAATATCCTGGACATCATTCGCGAGCGTGAAACGTGCTTCATCGAGGATGTCGGATCGTATCCACAGTGGAGGAGAAGGTCGGCCAGCGAGGTCTTCAGCTATGTCGGCTTTCCTATTGTCCTTGACCGGCGGGTGGTCAGCATCATCAACGTGCAGACGTCACGCCGGAAGCTGAAGCCTGAGGATATCGAAGCCCTACGGCCCCTGATTCACCTGATCAGCCTGATTATCGCCCGGTACCTGAAGGAACAGCAGTCCGCGAACCGCGAGAAGTTCCTGTCCCTCCTGCATGAGACGACGCTCGACGGCCATCGTGCGGCAAGCGCGATGGAATTCATGAACGCAGTCGTCAAGCGCATCGCAGGGCGTCTTGGCTATCAGTATGTCGCGCTCCTCCTGTACGACGACGAGACGGAGTCCCTGGTCCTGCACTCCCAGAAGGGATACACGAGCGAGTATGAGGGACTGGCACTTTCCATCCACGACCGCGTCGGCGTGGTCGTACGGGCGTTCCGTCTGCGGCGACCAGTCAACATTGCCGATGTGCGCACCTGCTCGTACTACCGGCGCGCCATCCCCGGTGGGCGCTCTGACCTGGCTCTGCCATTGATGGCGGGAGGCAAGGTAATCGGTGTCCTGAACCTCGAGAGCAAGAAGGCCGGCGCATTCTCCCGCGAGGACGTCCGCAACCTGACGCCGCTGGCCGCTGGCGTCGGGCTGATGCTGGCAAGCATGCAGATCAAGCAGCTCCTGCGCGAGCAGGCCCTGCTGGACGGGCTCACGGGAGCACACAACCGCCGCGCTATGGAAGGCATCGTTGCGGAGGAACTGGAACGGGCCCGGCGGCATGCTCACGACTTATCGTTTGTCATGCTGGACATCGACGAGTTCAAGTCCATCAACGACCGGCTGGGCCACGCAGAAGGGGACCGGGTCCTTGAGACGCTGGTCGCAGTGCTGCGAAAGTCACTTCGCATCATCGACAAGGTGATTCGGTATGGAGGAGACGAGTTCCTTCTCGTCCTGCCAGAGACCTCACAGCGGGAGACCGAGCTTCTGCTCGAGCGACTGCGCACGTGCGTCGGCGCGCAAGTTCTGACAGCAATGGGGGCAGTGCACTGTTCCGTGGGGATTGCCACGGTTCGGGGCGACCCCGACGGCGGGGACCTGGTCCAACTCGCAGACAAGCGCATGTACCGGGCCAAGGCCGTGTACCGCGCGCGGCTCGCGGAGGATCCGGGCTATTGAGACGACCGCAGTCGAACCGCGAGACGTACAAAGGAGAGGGATCATGGACATCCTGCCACATGTGATCGAAGCGAGACACGTCTTCCTGGCACCTGAACGGCGCGACAATGTTCTGCTCTATTGGAAATGGGCCAACGATCGTGAAGTGACGCGCCTGACGCAAGGATACGGCAGAGCTCCCAGCCTCGAAGCGATGGAGGCCTCATATGACAAGTCCGCCGTGGCGGACGACGTCCGACGGTTCGGCATTCATCTGATGTCGACCGGGGACATCGTTGGGCGATGCGCACTCAAGAACCTCAACCTCATCGTGGGGAGGGGTGAAGCGAGCATCCTCATCGGGGACGAGAAGTACCGTGGTCACGGGTACGGCACGGAAGCGATGCGTCTCCTGTGCACCGTGGGGTTCGACATGCTGGAACTGCACACGATCTTCCTGACGGTGCTCTCCTGTAACCCAGGTGCCGTCGCTTCGTACCACAAGGTGGGTTTCAAGGACGCCGGGTGTTTGCGCGAGGCGAGCTCCCGCGACGGGAAGCGTGTCGACATCCTCTATATGGACTTGCTGCGCGGCGATTTGGTGCCAGACGCCGAATCAGGAGCCTGACACCAGAACAGCGGAAGGCCGGTTAGAGCTCGCGCACTCTGCGGACGATAGCCGCGGCGTCGATGCCTTCGTAGGCCAGCAGTTCCTCCGGCTTGCCGCTCATCGGCAGCTTGCACACCGCGAGCGAGAACACCGGCGTTGCGACGTCCGACAGCGCTGCGGCCACAGCTTCGCCGATGCCGCCCTCGGCGTAG